>JAEUJH010000407.1 GCA_016794825.1 Gemmatimonadota bacterium | reverse complement strand
GGCCTCGTTCCGTTGACCCATGGCGAGCTGAATCAGCGCAATCGACTCGTACCGATTGACGACGGACAGATTGGCGGGACCTGACACCTTCTCGATGATCGCGATCGATCGTCGGTAGAGATCGATCCCGGCCGCCCGATTGCCCAGATCGGCGGTGATGCCCGCCAGGACGCCAATGGCGTAGCCCGTCTGGAGGTGCTCGGGGCCGAGGAGTCGTTCCCGGATCGCGATGCATTCGCGGATCAGCGGCTCCGCCTCCGCCGCCTGGCCCGCCTCGCGAAGCATGCTCGCCAGGTTGAAGAGGCTGAACGACACGTCGTCGCTGGCCGGCCCGAAGACTCGGCGCCGGGCGGCCAACAGTTCCCGGTGAATCGCAATGGCGGAATCGCGGTGACCGTTGGCCGTCAACATCAGGGCCAGGGTCTCCTTGAACCGGAAGAGGTTCGGGTCGTCAGCGTCGGGGGCCGCGGCCGTGGCGATTGCCACCGCGCGCCGCTGGATCTCCAGCGCTTCGGCGTCGCGCCCCGCGTCCTGGGTCAGCCAGGCGCGAAAGCGCTCGACCTCCGCGGCCGCCGCCGTCCGGCCGGAATCGGCGCGCTCCAGGATTCCCGCGACCCGCGCCAACAGGACCAGCGCGCTGTCCGTCGCCGCCACACCCCCGCCGCGCTGGTGTTGGGCCAGGGCAATCCGCTGCAGTGCCGGCACCAGGTCCACGGCGTCGGACCCCAGTTCCCGTTCCCGAATCGCCACGACCTGCTCCATCGTGGCGATCCCCTCGTCCAGGCGGGCGGCGGTGAGCTGGGCCCGCCCGCGCCATTCGAGCGCCATCGCGAGGTCGAGCGGCGCCGCCGACCCCAGCCCTCGACGGGCCTCGACGACCTCCGCGAGCACCGAGTCCGCCGCGGACGTCAGGCCGACCAGGAGATACGCTTGCCCGATCGCGAGCTGCATATCGGCCCGCGCGGCGGGGTCGCTGGCCAGGTCGGTGGGGACCCGGGCGGCGGCCTGATCGAGGAGTTCCCGCGCGGTCACGGTCCGGCCGCGGGTTTCGTTCGGATTGGTGGCTCGGAAGATGTTCAGCAGGAAGGTGGTGATCCGGGTGGCCCGCCCGCGTTCCGCCACGGCCACCTCGAGCGCGGCCGCCCGCTGGGCCGACTGCCAGGCCGACCATCCGGTGGCGCCGATCAGGGCCACCAGGGCCACGGCCGCGCCGCCGACCGCCGCCCAGTTCCGGGCCACGAAGCGACGGACCCGATAGCCGGCTGTGTCGGGACGGGCCGCCACCGGCCACCCGCCCAGGAACCGGGTCACGTCCTCGGCCAGCTGCCCCGCCGAGGCATACCGGCGCCCCGGCTCCTTCCGGAGGGCCATCAGGACGATCTGGTCGAGGTCCGGGTCGACCGGGCGGTGAGTCGAGGGCGGAGCGGGCGGCCGTTCGCACACCGCGCGTGGCAGTTCGGGAGCCGGGACATCCTGGAAGGGCCGGGTCCCGGTCAGCAACTCGTAAAGCAGCACGCCTAGCGCGTAGACATCGGTGGCCGTGGTGACGGGCTGGCCGAGAAACTGCTCGGGAGCGGCGTGCTCAGGCGTCAGCAGTAATAGGTCGCCGGTGGTCGACGCGGCGGCGCTCGGGTCGAGCAGCTTGGCAATGCCGAAATCGAGGAGGCGGGGAATGCCCTCGCCGTCGACCAGGATGTTCGAGGGCTTGAGGTCGCGATGCACCACCAGATGGCGGTGGGCAAACTGCACCGCCTGGCAGACCGCGACGAACAGCTCGAGCCGTTGGCGCAGATCCAACCCACGCTCGACCGCGTATCGGGTGATCGGCGTCCCGTCGACATACTGCATGACCAGGTACGGCTGGCCCCCGGGCCCGATGCCCCCGTCGAGCAAGGTCGCGATGCTCGGATGGGTCAGGGTCGCCAGGATCTGGCGCTCCTGGAGGAAGCGGCGGGTCAGTTCCGGCGTGGCCCGTTCCGGCCGGACCACCTTGATCGCCACCTGTTGCTCGAACTGGTCGTCGCTCCGGACGGCCACGAAGACCTCGCCCATGCCGCCTCGACCGATCACACCGGTAATCCGGTACGGGCCGAGGACGGAGCCGACGGTCACCCCGCCGCCGCGGCTCGAGGCCAGGAGATCCTGGGGCGCCGCCGCCAGGGCATCGCCCTCGTGGGCCGCCACCATCGCGAGGGCCTCGGTCCGAAGCCGGTCGTCGTCGCCCGCCGCCGCCGCGATGTAGGCGGCACGAGCCTCCGGCGGGAGGCCGATGGCATGGTCGAAGATGGCGCCGAGCCGGTCCCAGGTGTTGCCGTGCATGGTCTCTCCGGGGTTCGCTGGATAAGGTACGGTCGGGTTGCGGCGTCGTCACGGGGGCTATAACGTCTCGCCCGTGACTGACCGCGACACGCTGGCGGCCTGCCTCGACCGGCTCCGGGCTGGCGAGGAGGGCGCCCTGGATCGGATCCTTCCGTTGGTCTACGCGGAGCTGCGGGCCATTGCCGGCGCGCAACTCCGCAACGAACGGACGGGTCACACCCTGAGTGCCACCGCGCTGGTCCACGAGGCCTACGTGCGACTGGCCAGCCGGGAGCGGATGGCCCCTCGCGACCGGAGCCACTTCTTTGCCATTGCCGC
>JAEUJH010000403.1 GCA_016794825.1 Gemmatimonadota bacterium | reverse complement strand
CTCGTCCGGCAAACAAAAAGCCCCCGGCCAAGGCCGGGGGCTTCGAACTCCTTCTTCCGCGATTACTGGATCTCGGCCAGCCGAACCCGGGCCTCGGCGATTCCAGCCTGCTCCTTCGGGAAGTCCTTGATGATCCCCTCCAGCACCGCCGCCGCTTCCTTGTTCTTGCCCACGATCCGGTAGGTCCGAGCCGCCGCCAGCAGCGCATCGACCTTCTTGAAGGCCTCCGGCGACAGCTCGGCCGCCTTGAGGTACTCGGCCGTCGCGTCGGCCGTCTTCCCGGTGTTCTCGAGCGCCACGGCCAGGTGGGCGTGGGCGGCGCCGGCAAACGAGGCCGGCGGATTGGTGGCGATGAACTTCTTCAGCTCCTCGACCGCCAACTCGGCCTGCCCGGAAAGCAGCCGGACCTGGTTCAGGGCGAGCGTGGCCTCATAGGCCGCGTCCGAGCCGGAAAAGGACGTGACCACCCGGGTCAGCCCCGTCGAGGCCTCCGGGTAGTTGCCTGCCTCCATGGCGGCCCGGGCCTGGTCCAGCGACTCCATGGCCACGGCCTGCTTGCGCTTGCCGCTCTCGACCACATACCAGACGACCAGCGCGAGCACGAACACGACCCCCGCGGCAATGGCGATCGGCTTGGATCGCGCCTGGAGCCAGGTCAGGAAGTGCCCGTCGTCCGAATCGGTGGTCGTGGCGACCGGTTCTGCTGCGGTAGTTCCCATCGTCGTCTTGGATTCCGGTGTCATTGCGGAGGGCCGGTCCCTTCCGGGTAGCCGCACAATATACCCTGCCCCCGAGAGGATTCGAACCTCCGGCCAACGGTTTAGGAAACCGCTGCTCTATCCAGCTGAGCTACGGGGGCGTTGTCCTTCAAAACTACTGCGCCGACGAAGACCCCGGGAGCGCGGCCCCAGGACCAGCGACGGCGACTTTCGAACACGACAGCAGAGCCTGGTTGAGGCGATCCATCCTAACTATCTGATTTCAAAGGGTATCGGGAAGTCACCTTCAACCGAAATCTCGACCACCTCGAGGCTCGAAACCCGCCCGAAGGCCGGCCCGACCCGGACCTTCGACTCCAGCTCGTCCAGAGCTGGCGCCGTCCCTCGAGCCACCACCTCGACCGATCCGTCCGGGAGGTTCCGGGCAAAGCCGGCCAACTCCACCCGCCCCGCCGCCCGCCGGACGAAGGCCCGGAACCCGACCCCCTGAACCCGGCCGGTTACCAGGAACCGCCGGGCGATCATCACGGCTTCGCTGCCCCGCCCGACTGGCCAGCCCTGCTTTCCCGCCGGGCTCGGATCACTTCCACCACCATCGGCAGGACCGAGATCACGATGATGGCGCCGATCACCATGCCGAAGTTCTCCCGGACGACCGGGAGGTTCCCGAAGAAGTACCCCGCCCAGACGAACAACCCGACCCAGACCACCCCTCCGACCACGTTGTACGTCAGGAACTTGCTGTAGGTCATGCTCCCGACCCCGGCCACGAACGGGGCGAACGTCCGGACGATCGGGACGAACCGGGCCAGGATAATGGTCTTCCCGCCATGCCGCTCGAAAAAGGCGTGGGTCCGATCGAGGTACTCCTTCTTGAGCCACCGGATCTCGCCGCTGAAGGCCCGGGGCCCGATCCAGCTGCCGACCCAGTAGTTGACCGTGTCGCCCACGATGGCCATGGCCGAGAGGAGGCCGAAAAGGACCCACGGGTCGAGCGACCCCAGGCCCGCGAACGCCCCGGCCGCAAACAGCAGAGAGTCGCCCGGCAGCAACGGCAACACCACCAGCCCCGTCTCGGCAAAGACGATCAGGGCCAGGATCACGTACGTCCCGGTCCCGTACTTGGCGATCAGCTCGCCCAGGTGCTGGTCGAGGTGGAGGATGAAATCGATCAGGTAGCGGATCAGGTCCACGGGATGGCTCCTTCGGGGGTCAGCCGCCGTCGCGCCACCCCAGTTCGCCCAGGAGGGGCACGAACCGGACGTCGCTCAACGGGGTCGTCTTGATGCCCGACGCGGTCTTGTCGACCCGGATCAGGGTCTGTTCGTCCCGGTCGCCGACCGGAATCACCATCCGCCCGCCTTCGGCCAGCTGCTCGATCAACGGCTCCGGCACCGCCGGCGACGCCGCGGCGACCACCATCGCGTCGAACGGCGCCAGCGACCGCCAACCCAGGGTTCCGTCGCCCACCATCACCACGACGTTGCGGATCCCGAGGTCACTGATGGCCGTGCGGGCCGAGGCGGCCAGGACGGCAACCCGCTCGACCGCCACCACGCTGAACGCCAGCTGGCTGAGCAACGCCGTCTGGTATCCGGAGCCCGCGCCGACCTCCAGGACCTTTTCCCTCCCCGTCAGGGCCAGTTCCTGGAGCGACCGGGCCTGGACCCAGGGCTGCGAAATCGTCTGCCCCGCCGCGATCGGCAGCGCCGAATCCTCGTAGGCGCGATGGCGGACGCTGTCGGGAACGAACCGGTGCCGCGGAATGGCCGACACCGCCCGGAGGACCGCCAGATCGCGGATCCCCTTGGCCTGCAGTTGTTCGACGAGTCGTTGCCGGTAACCGCCGTAGCTGTCGGAGAACTCTAGAGCTCGAGCGCCCATGACCCGACGGTTTCGATGAGGCGGTAGTTGGTGAGGTCCATGTGGAGCGGCGTCACCGAGATGTAGCCCTCCTTGACGGCCGCCTGGTCCGAGTCCTGATCGACGGTCCAGGTCACGTCGCCGCCGCCGATCCAGAACACCTCCCGGCCCCAGGGATCCTTCATTGGGGTGATGGAGCCGGAAAAGAACCGGCTGCCCAGCTTGGTCACCCGGACGCCCTTGACCTCGTCCGCCGGGATCTTGGGCAGGTTGATGTTGAGGAGCGTTTCCGCCGGGAAGGACCCGATCGAGGTGATCTGGCGGATCAACCGGACCAGGGTGACGTGATACGACGACATCAACTCGGGATCGCGCCCCGCGAACGAGAGCGCGATGCCCGGAATCCCGAGCGCCACCGCCTCCATCGCCGCGGAGACCGTGCCCGAGTAGAGCACGTCCTCGCCCATGTTGGGGCCGTGGTTGATGCCGGAGAACACGAAGTCGGGCCGTTCCGGCAGCAGCGCCCCGACCGCCAGGAGCACGCAGTCCGTGGGCGTCCCGTCGACCTGGAAGGCCCCGTCGTGCGTCCGCGCCGGTCGGAGCGGGCGGTGGAGCGTGAGCGAATGCGACGTCCCGCTCTGCTCCCGGTCGGGCGCCACCACGGTGACGTTCCCGACTTCACGGCAGGCGTTGGCGAGCACCCGGATGCCGGGCGCCAGGATCCCGTCATCGTTGGAAACCAGGATGTTCATGGGTCGGTCAGGCCACTCCTTCGTCGGTCGACGTCGCTTCTCGCCCGCGTTTCCCCTCGAGGATCTCGACGATCGCCACCAGGGCGCCGTCGATTTCCTCGAGGGTCTGACGGGACGCGGCATGGGCCGCTTCCTTCTTGAGTTCCCCGGTGCGGCGGAAATGCTCGATCCGCTGCCGGGCGCCTTCGATCGTGAACTTCTCGACGTACAGCAGGTGCTTGACCAGGAGGATCATCTCGACCTCCCGGCTCTTGTAGACGCGGTTGCCGGACCGGTTCTTGGCGGGACTCAGGAACCGGAACTGGCTTTCCCAGTAGCGCAGCACGTGCGGCTTGAGGTCCGTCAGCGCGCAGACTTCCCCAATCGAGAAGAACTCCTGCATCGGGCGCGGCCGGTTCACGTCCCCTGCTCCGGTTTGAGCGTTCGTTCCATCAACTCCGCGATCGCCTGTCGGGGCGGTTTGTTCTCGAACAGCACCTCCGCCACTTTCTCGCAAATCGGCATCTCGACGCCGTGCCGCGCGGCCAGGCGGACGGCCGCGCGGGCCGTGTTGGCCCCTTCCGCCACGGTCCGGTGACCCGACCGGTGGTGCTCGAGCGTTTCCCCGCCCGCCACCGCGACACCCAGCGCCCGGTTTCGGCTCAAGGCTCCGCACGTCGTCAGGATCAGGTCGCCCATGCCGGCCAGACCGGCAAAGGTCCGCGGGTCGGCTCCGAGCGCCGCTCCGAGCCGGCTCATTTCGGCGAGCCCGCGGGTGATCAGGGCGGCCCTGGGGTTGTTACCCAGTCCAAGGCCCTCGAGGATCCCGGCGGCGATGGCGATGACGTTCTTGAGCGCGCCGGCCAGTTCGGTGCCGACGACGTCGCGGTTCGAGTAGACCCGGAAGTAGCCGGTCGCGAAGAGTTGCTGGACGGCCAGCGCCGCCGCCGGGTCGGCCGACGCGGCGACCACCGCGGTCGGCTGGCCCTGGTAGACCTCCTGCGCAAAACTCGGCCCGGACAGCGCCACGAACGGACGCCCCGGCAGCGCCTCGGCCGCCACGTCCGACATGAGCGCCAGGGTGTCGGTCTCGATGCCCTTGGTGGCGCTCGCCACGACCGTCGCGGCCCCCACCGCGCCCGCGACCGACGTCAGGACGCCCCGCACGACATGACTGGGCGAGGCCGAGACGACCACGTCCGCCCCGCGGACCGCCGCCGCCGCGTCGGTCGTGGCGCGCAACCGGGCGTCGAGCTGGCATCCCGCCAGGTACAGGAAGTTCTCGTGCCGCTGATTGATCGACTCCGCCACCGGGGGTTCGTAGGCCCACAGCACCACCGGGAGACCCTTTCGGGCCAACAGGTCGGCGAGCGTGGTTCCCCAACTGCCCGCGCCGAGAACGGCCACCGTGGGGCCGGTCACCGAGGCGGCTCCGGGCTGGCAGCCGGTCGGGAGCCGAATCGGTTTTCGGTTCCGGCGCGGAGCCGCTCGATGTTCTTCCGGTGCATGGCCACGATGAAGAGCGCCAGCCCCGAAAAGAGACCGACCACCGGACGGGCGGTGGGATCGAGCAGCCAGGTCGCCGGTGGCAGCACCAGCGCGGCGAGGATGCTGCCGAGCGAGACGTAGCCCGTGAGCCGGACCACGGCCACCCACGTTGCCAACGAAACCAACGTCGCCAACGGGGCGATGCCGAGCACCACCCCCGCGGCCGTCGCGACGCCCTTCCCGCCCTTGAACCCGACGAAGGGGCTGAACACGTGCCCGACGACGGCCGCCAGGCCGAGCAACAGCGGGATCCAGAGCCCGTCGCTGGCCCGGGGCCCGAAGATCAGCACCGGCACGACGCCCTTGGCGATGTCGACCAGCGCAACTGGAATGGCGTAGCGCCACCCCAGCGTTCGGTAGACGTTGGTGGCGCCCAGATTGCCGCTGCCCACCGTCCGAAGGTCGATGCCCTTGGCCACCCGGGCCACCCAATAGCTGGTCGGGATGGCTCCGACCAGATACGAGGCCACGAGCCAGACGGCCAGGCTCACCGGGCGGCTCCCTTGCGGGCCCGGAGCTTGAGCCGGATCGGCACGCCGGCAAATCCCCACGCCTGGCGAAAACCCTTGATCAGGAAGCGCTGATAGTGCTCCGGCACGTCGTCCGGGCGATTGCTGATGACCGCGAAGGTCGGCGGCGCCACCGCGATCTGGGTGGCGTAGAGGAGCTTCACCTCTTCGCCCTCCTTCTGCGGCGGCTGGTTGCGC
>JAEUJH010000397.1 GCA_016794825.1 Gemmatimonadota bacterium | reverse complement strand
CCGTGGCAGCTTTCACACTGCACGTCGCGGTAGGCGCTGTCCTGGACGACGTCCCACCCGCGCTTCGGCGTCGCCGCGCCGTTGCCGTTGGTGGACACCGTGTGGCAGCTGTAGCAAAACGCCTGGGCCTGCCCGGCGGGCAGGTCCGCCAGCGTCTTGTAGGCGCCGGCATGGGCCGTCTGGGCCCAAACCGTCTGCTGGCCCTGGTGGCAGTTGCCGCAGGACGTCTGCTTGGTGTTGACCGTGTAGTAGCCGAGGAACCCAGCGGCCGCATCGGGCGGAGGATTGAACGGTTCCCGTTCTTTAAAGACGATCTTTTCGGTCGTGCAGGCGCTCAACACAACGAGGCCACCTACCATGGCGCCGATCGCTCTGGACCTCAGCATTCGCAGCACGGTTTCTTCTCCGGCTCGGACTAGTTGGGATTGACCCGTATTACTACGGTAGCCTGTTGCTCAACAAAATTGGGACGAGACCTCATTTGGGCAAGCCCGGTTTACGAATTTGTAACTCCTTCTCATACCTTGTTTAAGGAAGGCATACCGGAACCACGGTTAGATTGCGCCCCGCGCTGTCGGCCACCGACCCCTACGGAGACTCAACAGCTTGTCTGTCCAAGTTGCATCCTGCACGCAATGCGGCGCCCCGCTGCACGGGCGGTTCTGCAGCGCCTGTGGTGCCCTACAAAGTGAAGGGCAAAGCTGTCGTAGCTGCGGCGGTCGGATTCCGGCCGGCGGTCGGTTCTGCCCTGAATGCGGGGCGGCGCCAGGGGCCATTCGGCCCCGAAACCCGACCAAGTGGCTACCTTATATTGTCGGTGGCGTGGCAACCCTTTCGATCGTGGCGGCGCTGTTCCTTCAGAATGGGACGCCCCCCGTCGCCGAAGCGGGGCCCGTAGCGGGAGCGCCGGTGGGCGACGGGACCCCGCCCGACCTGAGTCAGATGTCACCGCGGGAGCGGTTCGATCGGTTGTTCAACCGGATCATGCAGGCCAGTGAAGCGGGCGACAGCGCCACCGTCCGGCAGTTCACCCCGATGGCCACGGCGGCTTACGGGATGCTGGATCAGGTCGACGACGATGCCCGCTACCACGCGGCCATGATCCGTCTCACGGGTGGCGACGCGGCCGGCGCCGCGGCCCTGGCCGACACGATCCTGATCGGCAACCCGCAGCACTTGCTCGGTCTGGTGCTGCAGGCGGCCGTGGCCCGGTCCGCCAACGACGCCACCCGACTGGCTACCGCCCGGCGCAATTTCCTGGCGGCCGTCGACCGCGAACGCGCCACCGGCCGGCAAGAGTACCAGGATCACCAAGTGATCCTCGATCGATTCCGCGACGAGGCCCAGACGGCCTCCGGAGGTAACCCGCGATGACCCTGCTTGGCCAGTTCTCCCTCTGGGCCGCCCTGCTCCTCGGCATCTACGTCATGGCCATCGCGTTCGTCCCCGGGTGGCGCAACCGGCCGGACACGCCCGCCATCGTCGAGCGGGGAACCTACGCCATCGCGCTGGCCATCTGGGTTGCCTCGATCTGCCTCTGGAAGGCCATCTTCAACCACGACTTCAACGTCGAGTACGTCGCCTCTTATACATCCCGGAACCTGCCGGCCTACTACCTCTTCGCCGCCTTCTGGGCCGGCCAGAAGGGGTCGCTGCTGTTCTGGGCCGTCGTGCTCGCCACCTTCAGCGCCATTGCCCAGGGCGTCACCAGCCGGCGGTACAAGGACCTCCTCCCCGCCGTGGGCGGCGTCACCGCCTTCGTGGTGGTATTCTTCCTGGCCGTCATGCTGTTCTCCGGCGCCAATCCGTTCGAGCGGCTCACCTTCGTCCCGCCCGACGGCAACGGGCTCAACCCCCAGCTCCAGAACCCGGGGATGGTCATCCACCCCCCGATGCTCTATCTGGGGTACATCAGCATCACCATCCCGTTCGCCTTCGCGCTGGCGGCCTTGATGACCCGCAAGCTCGACGTCGGCTGGATCGTGGCGATCCGCCGCTGGACCCTGCTGTCCTGGCTGTTCCTGTCCATCGGGATCACGATCGGGATGTGGTGGGCGTACGTCGAGCTCGGCTGGGGAGGCTACTGGGCCTGGGATCCGGTCGAGAACGCGAGCCTCCTGCCGTGGCTCACCATGAGCGCCTTCCTCCACTCGGTGATGATCCAGGAAAAGCGCGGCATGCTCAAGCGCTGGAACCTCGGTCTCGTCATCGGCTCGTTCCTGCTGTCGATCTTCGGGACCTTCATCACCCGCTCCGGCGTCATCGCGAGCGTCCACAGCTTTGCCCAGTCGAACGTCGGGTATTTCTTCGTCGGGTTCCTCCTGATCGCCGGCGCCGCCAGCTTTGCCCTGCTCTACCTCCGGTGGCCCGAACTGGAGCCGGACGGCCAGCTCGACTCGTTGGTCAGCCGCGAGGCGGCGTTCCTCTTCAACAACCTGATCCTGGTGGGCATCGCGTTCAGCGTCCTCTGGGGCACGCTGTTCCCGATCATCTCGGAGGCCGTCCGCAACACCAAGATCACGGTCGGACCACCCTTCTTCAATCGCGTCAACATCCCGCTCGGGCTGGCGCTGCTGGCCCTGACCGGCATCGGCCCGCTGATCGCCTGGCGCCAGGCCTCGGTCGCCAACCTCCGGCGACAGTTCACCCTGCCGGTGGCCACTGGTCTGGTCGTGGCCATTGTGCTGGTGGCGTTCGGCATGCGCGACGTCTACGCCGTCATGGCGCTCGGCCTGGCCGGGTTCGTGGCCGGGACCATCACCCAGGAATTCGTCCGCGGGGTCCGGGCCCGGCAGCGAATGCACGGCGAGAACGTGGTGACTGGCCTCTACCGCCTGGTGGCCCGCAACCGGCGCCGGTACGGCGGGTACCTGGTGCACACGGCCATGATCACCTACTTCGTGGCCTTTGCCGGGAACGCCTTCAGCGTCAGCAAGGAAGCCACCCTCCGAGTCGGCGAACGGGTCGAGGTGAAGAGCCCGTTCGGCCACACCTATACCCTGACCCACCTGGGCGTCTCGCAGTACGATGCGCTCAACCGGCGGGTCTCCGCGGCCACCCTCGAAGTGATGCGCGACGGCAAGAAGGCCGGGGTCATCACCTCCGAAAAGCGCCAGCACGTCGACAGCTTTGGCAGGCCCACCTTCCAGCCTTCCACCGAGGTCGGGATCCAGAGCGACCTGCGCGAGGACCTCTACGTCGTCTTCGCCGGCTCGGTCGACGGAACCGAGCGGAGCACCTTCCGGATCACCATCAACCCGCTGGTCTGGTGGGTCTGGGCCGGGGGCGTCTTCCTCGTCATCGGCGGTCTGGTCACGATGTGGCCGTCGGGCTGGAGCCCGGCCACCGCCCCGATCCCGAGCCGACCGGCGGCCCGGCCCCCGGTCGAGGTGGCGGTATGAACCGCCGTTCGTTCGTCGCCGCGGCCGCCACCGTGCTGGCGGCCGGCCGAGCCCGGGCCCAGGACACCGCCCAGTCGAAGGGCGCCGCCGACCCGTTGATGGATCCGAACGCGGTGGGCCAGTTGCGGGCCGTGGCCTCGCCGCTCGACAACGAGGAGGCCATCAAGGCCATCGAGCTCAAGCTCAAGTGCACCTGCGGGTGCAACCTCGACATTTTCACCTGCCGGACGACCGACTTCACCTGCACCTACTCGCCCGAACTCCACAAGGAGATCGTCGGCCTCTACACCGGCGGCAAAACCGGCGACGAGATCATCGCCGCGTTCGTGGCCAAGTACGGTGAACAGGTCCTCCTCGCGCCGGACGCCAAGGGCTTCAACCTCGTCGGGTACCTGGCCCCCAGCGCGGCGGTGCTGCTCGCCGGCGGGACCCTGGCGTTCGTGCTGCTCCGGCGCCATCGCGCCCGATTGCTCGCGGCCCCGGCCGCGGCACCGGCGGGCAAGACCGGCAGTCTCAGTGACGACCAGCGGGCCCGGCTCGACCAGGCCCTGGGGGAACTCGAGCAATGATTCTCGAAGTCGTGGCCTCGGTGTGCCTCGGGGCCCTGCTGTTATGGATGGCGTTTGGCGGGTCGGCTGGCCGGCAGGACATCGATGAGGGCGAGTTCGACCCGATCGAGGAGACGCCTCGGGGTCGAGCGCTGATCGCCATCAAGGAACTGGAGTTCGATCGGGAAACCGGGAAGATCGCCGACGACGACTATCGCGACCTGAAGGAGCGGCTGTCACTCGAGGCCATGCGGGTCCTGGAACCCGTCGGCCCGGTGGCGGAGGCCGCGGTCGGCGGCGCGGTGGTCACGCCCATCCGGGCGTTGACCTGTCCCACCTGTGGCCCGCGCCCGGAACCCGACGCCATCTACTGCTCCAACTGCGGCCGCCGGATCCCGGCCGCCGCGGCCTGAGGGAGGCTGCGACGGAGGCGGGGTGACCCACCACCCCGCCCCACCTCAGTTCTGGGTAAAGCGGGCCCGGACCCGAGCCCAGATCCCGTCCAGCCCCCGTCGGAACGCCGGATCGGCCAGCACCTTGTCGAACAGCCCGCAATCGAACAAGCGCGGATCGAAGGCCCGCGGCGAGGCGTCGAACGCCCGCCCGAGCCAGGTCAGCGCCTCCGCGACGTTCCCCTGGTCCGCGTAGTACGCCCCGATGAACCCCATCGTGTAGATCCCGATCGGCTCCCGCGCCGACCGGGCGACGAGGCTGTCGATGATCGCGGCGGCTCCGGCCGAGTTACCGGCCCGTCGAAGACAGATGGCGGTCACCGGTTCGCCCAGCCCGGACAGGCGGAGATTGACGCACTTCTCCGGGCTTCCGCCCAGGAGATGGGCCAGGCCCTCGATGACCGGCCAACCGGGGAAGGTCGGATCGCGCGTCGTGGCCAGTCGCGCCTCGCGGGCGGCCTGCTCATACTGACGGGCGCCGAGCGCGGTCAACGCCAGGCCGCCGCCGATGGTGGTGGCGTTGAGCGGATCGAGCGCCGCCGCCACCTCGCTTTCGGCCAGCGCCTCGGGATACCGGCCGACCCGGGCGAGCGCGATGGCCCGGGCGGCCCGGACGTTGCCCGACCCCGGCGCGAGGGCCGCCGCCCGATCCAGATCGGCGAGCGCCGCCGAGGCCGACATCCCGATTTCGAGCCGGGCCGCCCCGCGGGCCGACCACGCCACCGCCAGATTGGGATCGAGCCGGACCGCCCGATCCGCCCACCGCAGCGCCTCCGCCATCGTCCGGTAGGGATCGCGCCGGGTCCCGAACCCGAGGTTGACGTAGTAGCCTAACGCCTCCGACAGCTCGGCCGCCGCCTGGGCGTAGGTCGAGTCGTGGCCGAGGGCCCGCTCGAACGCCTGGATGGCCTGATCGGCCGTGACTTCGTCGCCCCGGTTCCGGAGTTCGAGCCCGCGGGCGCGGGCCTCGACCGCCTCCGGGTTCCGGGACCCGGAGTCGGCCGCCATGATGGCCAGGCCCCGGACCCGCCCGGCCAGCGCCTCCACCGCCTTGCGGGCAATGTCCTGCCGGATCATCAGGATGTCGCGGAGCGGCATCCGGAACGATTCGCCCCAGAGATTGACGTCGCTGCTGGCGTCGATCAGCTGGAGAGTGACGCCCACGTCGCGACCGCTCCGGAGCACCGACCCCTCGAGCAGGAACCGGATCCCGAGCGAATCGGCGGCCTGGCGCGCCGTCCAGCCCTTGGCCGCCACGGCCTCCATGGTGGTCCGGGAAATGACCTTGAGCTGCCGGATCTTGGAGAGCTGGGCCGAGATCTCCTCGGTGATCCCCGCCGACAGCGTCCGGGCGGCGGAGTCGTCACCGATCGGATCGAGCGGCTTGACCCCGATCGATGCCAGATAGCCGCTCGGCTCGACGGGCCGCTCCAGCGGCGCGCCGGGCGCCGGCACCTTCGGGCCGGTGCCGTTGATGGCCAGCGCCCCGATCACCACCGCCCCGATGGCCCCGCTCGCCACGAGGAGCCGCTTGAGCGGAGCCGGCGTCGACCCGTACGGCTCGCCGGTGGGCGCCAAGTTGAGCGGCGTGATGGCCCGTCGCGCGCCCGTCGGCGTGGCGCGTTCGAGGGTTTCCACCGCCTCCACCAGGCCGAGCGCCGCCGCGAACTCCGCCGCGGTCTGGAACCGATCGGACGGTTCCTTGGCCAGGGCCCGATTGAGGATCTCGTCGAGCTGCTGCGGCGCCGCGGACCGGCAGGTCGAGATCGGGGGCGGTGCCTCGGTCAGGTGCATCTGGAGCACCTTGCTGACCGTCTGGGCGACGAACGGCGGCCGCCCGGCGAGCATCTCGAACAGGACGCACCCGAGCGAATAGATGTCACTGCGCGGGTCGACCTCGGATCGGCCGGCGGCCTGCTCCGGACTCATGTACGCCGGCGTGCCCAGCGGCAGGCCGACGGCCGTGATCGTCTGATAGTTGCTGTCCCGGATGGCCCGGGCAATCCCGAAGTCCGCCAGCATGGCCTGGCCAGCGGACAGGAGAATGTTCTCGGGCTTGATGTCGCGATGGATCACGCCCCGGTCGTGGGCGTACTGGAGCGCCGCGGCCACCTGCCGCGCCACCTGCACGGCTTGTTCGATGTTGCACTGCCGCTCCCACAGCAGGCGATCGCGGAGCGATTCGCCCTCGACGTGGGGCATCACGTAGTAGACCAGGCCGTCCCGGGCCCCGGAGTCGATCAGCGTCAGGATGTGGGGGTGCTGGAGCCGGGCGATGATCTGGATTTCCCGCAGGAACCGCTCGGCGGTGGCCGCGGTCGTCAGCTCGGGCTGGAGCAGCTTGATCGCCACCGCCCGGTCATGGCGGAGGTCGCGGGCCAGATAGACGGTGGCCATGCCCCCGCGTCCGAGCTCGCGCTCGATCGTGTACTGCCCCGCGAGGAGCGTTTGGAACCGGCGAAGCAGAGCGTCGGAAACGGACACGGATGACGTCGACCTCAGGTTTCGACCAGCAGCCGCTCGTGAACGTGCGGCCCGGATCCGGCGGAGCGCTCGCGGCGGTAGCGACCATCACCATCGAGATCCCAGGCCGCCTCCTCGGTCAACAGCCGATCGAGGATCCCGCCCAGCCGGGCCTTGAGATCACGTCGGGTGACCGGAGTCAGCACCTCCACCCGCCGGCGGAGGTTACGGGGTCGGAGGTCCGCCGATCCGATAAGATACTCGTCCACACCGCCATTCCCGAAATGGAAGATCCGCTGGTGCTCCAGGAATCGGCCCAGCACGCTCCTGACCCGAATCCGGTCGGAAAGGCCCGGCACCCCGGGGCGGAGGGCGCAGAGCCCCCGCACCACCAGCTCGACCGACACCCCGGCCGCCGAGGCCCGATACAGCGCCCCGATCACCTCCGGATCCTCGAGCCCATTGACCTGGATCCGGATCCGGGCCGGACGACCCGCCTTGGCATGGTCGATTTCGCGGTCGATCCGACCGATGAGCCCCGGCAGCGTTCCCTGGGGCGACACCAGCAGCCGGCGGGTCTGCCCCGACGGCGCCTGGGTCGAACCGGTGAGCTGGTTGAACAGGTCGACCAAGTCGGCGGTGATGTCGGGATCGGCGGTGAACAATCCGAGGTCGGTGTAGAACCGGGCCGTGGCGGCGTTGTAGTTGCCGGTGGCGATGTGAGCGTAGCGGCGCACGCCCGCCTCCGTCTGCCGGACCACCAGCGTGACCTTGGCATGGGTCTTCAGACCGACGATCCCGTAGACCACCTGGGCGCCGGCTTCCTCGAGGCGCTTGACCCAACGGGCGTTCCGGGTCTCGTCGAACCGGGCCTTGAGTTCGACGAACGCCGCGATCTCCTTGCCCGCCTCCGCCGCCGCCACCAGCGCGTCGACCACCGGTGAGGCCTCGCCCACGCGGTACAACGTGGTCTTGATGGCGACCACGTCGGGATCCCGGGCCGCTTCGTCCACGAACCGGGCCACCGTCCGGGTAAAGTCCTCGAACGGATGGTGGACCAGCTGGTCGCCGGATTCGATCAGGTCGAGGAAAGAGCGATCCGGCGGGAACGGATCCCTGGCCGTGAACGGCGGGTACTGATCCGCCTCCGGCAACCGCGACGCGAGGTCCCGGAGACAGGTCAGGTCGAGCCACCCTTCGACCGAAAACAGATCGGCGCCGCCGAAGGGGAGCGATCCCGCCCGGCGCTCGAACCGGAGCTCGCGCTGGAGCAGGTCCCGAACCAAAGGCGGCGTGTCGCGCTCGACCTCGATCCGGACCGGCGCGTTGAGCGAACGCCGCCGAACCTCCTCCTCGATGGCCTGGAGCAGGTCGCCCGCGTCCTCTTCGTTGACGTCGAGTTCGGCGCCTCGGGTGATCCGGAACAGCCAGGCCTGCTCCACCGGTCGTTCCGGATAGAAGGCCTGGAGGTTGGCGCGGATCACGTCCTCGAGCCGGATCAGATCGGCCGAATCCGGGATCGGCAGGAACCGCGGCAGCCGGGCCGGAATGGCGAGGTACGCGAAGTGGACCGGTCCGGTATGGACATCGCGCACCAGGACCGCAAAGGCGAGGGTCAGGTGCGGAATGATCGGGAAAGGATGACCCGGCGCGAGCGTCACGGCGCGCGGCGTGAGCAGGGGCAGCAGCTCGGTTTCGAAATGCCGGATCAGGCCGGCCCGAGTGGGCGGATCGAGTTCGTCCCAGCGCCGAACCCGGATCCCGCGCGAGGCCAGGGCCACCAGACACTGCTGCGCGGCCCGCGTCTGCCGATCGACCAACCCCGGAACCCGGGCGGTGATCGCGTCACACTGCTCGCCGGGGCTCATCCCGTCGAAGCTCCGCTTGGTCTCGCCCTCGGCCACGGCGGCCTTGAGGGCGCCCACCCGAACCGAGAAGAACTCGTCCAGGTTGGCGCTCACGATGGCGAGATACCGGAGCCGCTCGGCCAGCGGGACCCCGGGGTCCTCGCCCAGTTCGAGAACCCGTTCGTGAAACGCGAGCTGCGACAGCTCGACGTTGAGGAACTCCTCCGGCGGCGCGTCGGTGGACACCCGGCTGGCGGGCCGGGGCGGCCGCGCGGGCGTCGGCTCGGTGGCGGGGACCCGGGGCAGGACCGGCGGAAGCGTGTCGGCGCGGAGATCGAGACGGGCGGCCAGCGCCAGGGCGCCTAACGTCTCCGGCGACCGGAACTCCGGGGTGCCCACCCGGCTCAGCGCGTCGGACAGGGTCAGCCACACCACGGGGCGCGGGGGCGGACCGTCGCCCCGGCCGCGGATCCGGCGCGCCACCCAGACCTCCAGCGCCGGCCGGTCCTCGCGCCCGGCGGTGTGTCCGAGCAGCGTCAGCTCTCCGACTCCACTGTCGAACAAGTTCCGGAGCAGGTGGCGACACGCTTCCTCGCCGCTGCCTTGTGCCACCGGCAGTTCAAGGCCGTCCTCGCCGGTCAGGAAGGCCACCCCGCCCCCGTCGAGGGCCAGCAGCGCCACCGCCCGTTGACTGTTGACCAGCCGTGCCGTCGACTCCCCAGCCATGGCCGCGATCAGCGCCGCCGCGCGGGCCGGCTTCGGCACCACCAGCGGCCGGAGTCCGTGGGCCTGCTCGAGCGCGGCCGCGATCTGCTCGAGGTGCGGCCGGCCCGGCCCGAGCCGGCGGACCTGGATTTCCTCGAAACTCCGCACCAGGCCACCCTGGCGCACGGTGCCAATGTCGTAGAGGAAGACGAAGCGGGGCTGGCGGCGGAACCACCCGGCTCGAACCACCCGGGTCCACCGCTCGGTCTCGATCTCGATCCGTGGCTTGAGGAGCGCGGGGTCGACCAGGCCGCGGAGTCGGCGCGCCGGTTCCGAGGTGCCCTCGAGCGCTCGACGGAGGTCGAGTTCCGGAACCACGGCCTCCCATCGCTCGGGCGGACGGCTCCCCGCCCCACCGACGATCAGCGCCAGCGACCGCCGATCATCCGCTTGAACCCGCAGGCGGCAGGACACCCCCCGGCCTTCGAGCGAGCCGTCCGGTGTGTCGAGGTAGATGTCGCGGTGGAAACTCCGTTCGGGCGGATCGCCGCGGAGCCCGAGCGGCAGCGGTGCTTCCCGCAGGCGGTGGAGCGCCTCCGGACCGTCGACCGCGCAGCGGAACTGGGAGGAAGGGGCCACCCGCGTCCGTCAGCTCAGGTCGACCGACTGTACCCGACCCGCCACGGCTCGCCGGACCGACTCGAGCAGCAACGGGCCCGGCACGCTCTTCTTGAACCGGACTCGATAGATGATGGCCTGCCGCCCCTGATCGGCCCGAGTCAGCGCCTCGAACTTCCAGTACTTGGCCTGCCCCGCCAGGACGGCTTCGGCCTCGCGGCGGATGACGTCGGGATCGGTGGCGTCGGCAATGATCCGGAGCGTGCCGTCGAACTTCGGCACCTTGAGTTCGCCGGTCATGGCCAGGCCAATGTCTTCCGACAGACGGCGGCGGCGCTGATGAGCCCGGTCGGCCAGGACCTCGAGTTGTTCGGGTGTCATCGACTTGAGCAGCATCGTGTCGACCTGGGACACGAACCCCCCGGCCCGGCGGGCCTTCGAGGCCCGCAACTGGGCCAGGCGCTTCTGCGCCGGCGGCCCCTCGAACACCGCGGGGGCCCGGCCGAAGTCGGTCCACCAGAGCGTCAGGTTGATCAGGTTGTAGAACACCGACAACGCCACCGCGACCGACATGACCTGGACGCCGCACGCCACCCCGACGCCGATCGAGAGAAACACCTGGACCGCGTCCTTGGTGTCCTCGAGTCGGTTGCGGAAGGCAATCGCCCCGACGATGCCGCCCAGGCTGAACGCCAGCGCCACGCTGCTCTTGACCAGGATGACCACGCCGGACACGACGATCGGCAGGATGATGAGGGTCTGGACCAGGGACTGCTGGTAGCCGCGCTTTTGCCGGGTCAGAATGTAGACCCACGCCACCGGCAACATCAGCAGGTACGCGCAGACCATGGCGATCACCGCCTCGGTCGCCGCTTCGCCGGGGGTGATCGTCCCGACGCTCCCACCCTGACCGGTCAGGACCGACCCGCCGGCCGCCAGTTGATCGAACCGCCCCGCCGTGAACACGCCGGGCAGATCCGGCACCAGTTCCCGGAGCACCAGGACGGCGGCGGCCAGCACCAGATAGTACGCGATCAGCCGAGCGATCGGCTGATCGGCGAGCCGGGCCAGCGGACCCGGTTGGACGGGAATGGTCATGGTCCCTTAATCTACGCGACCGGCGCCTCCGATGGGTTTCAGAACGCGAACCCGACCCTGGCAAAGAGCCGGTTCCCCTCTTCGCTGTGACCGAGCCCGGCCGTCACCAGGCTGCCCGGGGTCAGGAACGCCAGCCACACGCCCGCCCCGTAGCTCCGGTGCCAGGTGTTCGAGTTCTCTCCCTCCAGGTAGACCCGTCCCTGATCGGCAAAGCCGAAGATGCCCTGCTTGCCGGGAACGGCCAGGAACAGGTTGGTGAGGTGGAGTCGGAGTTCCGCCGACCCGAACAGCGCGGCATCGCCG
Organism: Gemmatimonadota bacterium; assembly: GCA_016794825.1. Taxonomy (GTDB): domain Bacteria; phylum Gemmatimonadota; class Gemmatimonadetes; order Gemmatimonadales; family GWC2-71-9; genus SHZU01. The sequence continues at coordinate 897 of JAEUJH010000397.1, read as the reverse complement.
GCAAAGCGATGGGTCCGGTATCCGCGGAGCGTGCCGGTGGAGCCAAGCACCGCGGCCTCGTGGAACGGAATGGCCCCCGATTCGCCGAACACCTTCTTGGCGCCCACCTGGAGCGCCAGGGTCGGACTGGTCGGCATCCGGGCCGAGAGGTACGTCGCGAACCGCCCGTGCACTTCACCGAAACTCCGCTCGACGTCGAGTGCCTCCGGATACCAGCTGCCGCCCAGTTCGAGCAGGACGCCGCGCTTGGCTGCGCTCGGAACGTCCCGGCTGTCGTGGGAAAACCCGATCCCGCCGCCCAGCTGCGCAAAGCCACCGGTCCCGAACGGCCGATCGGTTCCGATGAACCGATCGGCATTCTGCCCGTCGTCGAGTTCGGTGACGCTGTACTTGAACCGCGGACCGAACTGGAGCACCGTCCGCTCGCCCAGGACCCACCCGAGCGACGGAGCCAGGGCCACCTGGTGCTGGGTCACCCGGTAGTGCGAGATGGGCCGGGTCTCGTCTACCGTCGTCTCGTTCCCGAATCCGTACCACCGGAGCACCTCGATCCCGCTGCCCAGCGCCTCGATCGAGAGGTAGTTGCGGGAATTCTCCCGCTGGTGCCGCGCCGCGATGTCGAGACGACCGGTGGCGGCGCCGGTCGCGATCGACGCGGTGTACCGGAGGACCCACGCGTTGGGCTTCTTCCGGAACGCCCAATGGGTGAATCGCCCGCCCCAGCCCACCACCAGCCCGACGTCGGGACCGAGGGAGGCGACCGGATAGCTGAGGTGCTTGGCCCCCCAGTCCCGATGCGGCAACGCCCTCGGATTGGTCGTGTCGTCGATGGCCCGGTACTCGCGCGTGTCGATCGACCGCCCCACCGCGCGGTTGTCGCCGCGGGTATCGTAGAAT
>JAEUJH010000347.1 GCA_016794825.1 Gemmatimonadota bacterium | reverse complement strand
CGAAGGCACCTCCGCGCAGGCCACCCGCGCCTACCAGATCGCCGATCTCCGGTTCCGGGAAGGCGTGTCGACGCAGACGGAGTTGCTCGACGCCCGCATTGCCCTGCAGCAGGCCGAAGTCAACCGGGCCCAGGCGGCCCGTGATCTCCAGATTGCCCGGGTTCGGGTGGCGCTGCTTTCCGAACTCCCGTTAGGCGGCGCCTCCAGCGCGCCGACCCGAACCACCCCGGCCGCCCAAGGGGGCGCGCCCGCCACGACCGGAGGACCGACGTTCCCATGATCGCCAGAAATCGCCTGTTCCCGCTGATCGCGCTCCTGGGAGCGAGTCTCGCCGCGGCCTGCGGCACCAAGTCCGAGGGGTCGGAGACGGCCTCGACCGAAGCCCCGCCGGTCCTCCTCGGGCCGGAAAACCTTTTCGTGGCCGAGCAGCGGAAGCTCCAGTCGGGCCCCGTCGTGTCGGGCACCCTCGACGCGGAGCGGGCCGCGACCATCCGGGCCGACCTGCCCAGCACCGTCACCCAGGTTCTGGCCGACGCGGGCCAGTCGGTGACCCGGGGCCAGCTCCTGGCCCGGCTCAACGACGACGCCCTGAAAGACCTGGTCCTGTCGGCCAAGTCGGGCGTCCGAACGGCGGCCGAGGCCCTCGCGGTGGCCAAGCGGAACGCCGAGCGCGCGGAGAAGCTCGCCGCCGCCGGCGCGGTGGCCGATCGGGAACTCGAGCAGGCCCGCTGGTCCGTCATGAACGCCGAGGCCGGCCTGGCCGACGCGGAGGCCCGGCGCGCGTCCGCCGAGAAGCAGTTGGGATACACCGAGATTCGCGCCCCCATCGCGGGCGTGATCTCGGAACGGCACGTCAACACCGGTGACAACGTCTCCGCCGGCAACCCGCTCTTCTCGGTGGTCGATCCGTCGAGCCTCCGGCTCGAGGCGCAGGTGCCGGTGTCGTCGGTCGGCTCGCTCAAGGTCGGGACCCCGGTTCCGTTCGCCATCGACGGGTTTGCCGATCGGCAGTTCGAGGGCACGGTCAAGCGGATCAATCCCGCGGTCGATCCCGCCACCCGCCAGGTCCGGATCACCGTGGCGCTGCCGAACAAGACCGGCCGGTTGGTCGCCGGGCTGTTTGCCCAGGGCCGCGTGGCCGTGGAGGCGCGCGACGGGCTGGTGGTCCCGGAATCGGCCATCGATCGGCGCGGGTTGCGTCCCGCGGTCACTCGGATCGAGGGTGGGGTCGCCCGCCGGGTCGAGGTGGCCCTCGGGATCGAGGATCAGGCCATCGACCGGGTCGAGATCACCAGTGGCATCGCGCTCGGCGACACCGTCGTCGTCGGCGGGGCCCGCGGGATCGCGCCCGGCACCAAAGTCCGGCCCGCCGCGACTGGCGAGCGCCCGGCTTCGACGACCAACTAGACCGGGGAGGCCGTCGTGATCATTTCGGATTTTGCCATCAAGCGCCCGACCATCACCATCGTCGCGATGCTGACGCTGGTGATCTTCGGGCTCTTTGCCCTCCTCCGCCTCAAGACGGACGAGTTCCCGGAGATCAACCCACCCGTCGTCTCGGTGGCCCTGATCTATCCGGGCGCCGCCCCGGACGGCGTCGAGAAGGAAATCCTCGACCCGGTCGAGGAGTCGCTGGCCTCGATCGCCGGGGTCAAGAAGATCATGTCGACCGCCGAAGACGGCTTCGGCCTGATCATCGTCGAATTCAACTTCGGCAAGCCGCTCCCGGAAGCGACCCAGGACATCCGTGACGCCATCTCCTCGATCCGGGGCGACCTGCCCCAGGAACTCGAGGAGCCGATCATCAAGAAGTTCAACGACGCC
>JAEUJH010000328.1 GCA_016794825.1 Gemmatimonadota bacterium | reverse complement strand
TTGAACGCGAACCCTATTCGGACCGCCAAAAGGTCTCCTTGCAGAGGATCACTTGGTCCCGCACCAGCTCTCTTCGAAGTGTTGATTACGACTACGCGATACTAAACTAAGAAACTCGCGAGAATCGCACAATACATTTTGGGCCACGAAAATCGGAAAATCGCACCGATCATGATCGCAAAAAGCCAGAAATGGGTCGTTGGAGCGCTCGCGACCGCGTTCGGAGTGCTGCTCGCGACGATTCCGGAGCCCGCTGAGGCGCAACCTCGCGCCGATCGGGTCATCGTCATCACCCTCGACGGCGTCCGCTGGCAGGAAATCTTCGGCGGCGCCGATCGTCGCCTGATCACCGGGCGCGACGGCGGCACCGCTGACACGTCGCTGACGCTCGACCGCTTCTGGCGGGACGATCTCGACGCCCGCCGCCGGGCGCTGCTCCCCTTCCTCTGGGGAACAGTCGCCGAGCGGGGGATGCTGCTGGGCGATTCCACCCGGGGAAGCGCCGTCCGGGTCACCAACGGGATGCGGTTCTCCTACCCGGGGTACAACGAACTGTTCGCCGGCGCCCCGGACGACCGGGTCGACAGCAACGACAAGGTCCCCAATCCCAACGTCACCGTGCTCGAATGGCTCCACGGGCAGCCGGCCTTTGCCGGGTCGGTCGAAGTCTTCGGCTCCTGGGACGTGTTCCCCTCGATCTTCAACGTCGGCCGCAGTCGGCTGCCGGTGAACGGCGCCGGGCTCCCCTTCCCGACCCCGACCTCCGAGCGAGAGCGGATCGCCAACCAGATGACGGAGTGGCTGCCGACCCTGTGGCGGGCCGCTCGCCTCGACGCGCCCACCATGGCCGGCGCCCTCGAAGCCCTCCGGACCCGCCGCCCCCGGGTGCTGGCCGTTCTCCTGGGGGAAACCGACGAATGGGCGCACGAACGTCGCTACGACCTCTATCTCGACGCGGCCCGCCGGAGCGACGATTTCATCCGGGCCCTCTGGGAAACCGCGCAGTCCCTGCCCGAGTACCGAGGCCGAACCAGCCTCATCATCGCCACCGACCACGGGCGCGGCCCCACGCGCGACTGGACCGACCACGGCCGCGATGTCCCCGCCGCCGAGCGGATCTGGATGGCCATCATGGGCCCGGAGGTGACGCTCACCGGCGTGCGCGCCAACCAGCCGGCGACCCAATCACAGTTCGCGGCGACGGTGGCTCGATTGGTCGGCCAGGACTGGCAAAGTGCAAGAGTGGGAGCGGCCCCGGCGATCCGAATCAGCGGCGCGGAGCGGTGAAATCGGCGGGACCGACGGACTTCGGAACGATCCGGGTCAGGCCCGCAGTCTCGAGTAGTCGCGGAACGTAAAGGAGTAGGCGTGCTTCTCGTCGGCGGGATGGTGGGTTTCCGCCTCGAGGACCCAGGCCGACGCGTCGAACGGAGGGAAGTAGGTATCGCCTTCGACGACGGCGTGGACCACGGTGAGGTAGATCCGGTCCGCCCGGGCCAGCGCCATCCGGTAGATCTCCCCCCCGCCAATCACGAAGACCTCCGACTCGGTGGCGCCGAGCGCGAGCGCCTCCGCGAGGCTCGGCACCACGGTCACCCCGTGCGGGCGGAACTCCGGATTCCGGCTGATCACGACGTTCCGCCGGTTGGCGAGCGGCTGCTTGACCTCGTCGAAGGTCTTCCGCCCCATGATGACGGTATGGTCGATCGTCAGCCGCTTGAACCGCTTGAGATCGTCCGGGAGGCGCCAGGGGAGGCCGCCGTCCCGGCCGATGACCCGGTTCTCCGCCATGGCGGCGATCAGCGAGACGATCACACCGCCACCGGGGCCGGGATGTGGGGATGCGGGGTGTAGCCCGAGAGTTCGAAGTCCTCGAACCGGAACCCGAAGATCGAGTCGACCGCCGGATTGATCCGGAGGGTCGGGAGCGGCCGCGGCTCCCGACTCAGCTGGGTCCGGGCCTGATCGAGATGGTTGTTGTAGAGATGGACGTCGCCGAAGGTATGGATGAACTCGCCGACGCCGAGCCCCGTGACCTGCGCCATCATCATGGTGAGCAGGGCGTAGGAGGCGATGTTGAAGGGCACCCCGAGAAAGACGTCGGCGCTCCGCTGGTAGAGTTGACAGGAAAGGCGGCCATCGACGACGTAGAACTGGAACAGGGCATGGCACGGGGCCAGCGCCATCTTCGGGATGTCGGCCGGGTTCCAGGCGCTGACGATCAGCCGGCGGGAATCGGGATTGGCCTTGATCTGCTGGACCACCTCGGTGATCTGATCGACCGCCCCGCCCCCGGCCACCGGCCACGACCGCCACTGGTATCCATATATAGGCCCCAGAT
>JAEUJH010000321.1 GCA_016794825.1 Gemmatimonadota bacterium | reverse complement strand
GAACGCGCGGTACCACGAGGGCGCCACCACCCCGCTCCGGCGCTTCGGGCGGCGGAGCCCGGCCGGGATTGGCCTCTCGCTGGCGTGGCGCGCGGCGGTCTGGCCGCTGCGCTGGTTCGGGAGATTGAGCGACGGGTGGTTCGACCGGACCTTCCCGATCTACTTCTTCCTGGTTGCGGACAAGCCAGCGTCCGCCAGCACCGTCTCGGCCTGAATCAGGGTCGGGCGGTCGATCATCCGCCCGTCAAGCTGCACCGCCCGGCCGCAGGCCTTGCGCGACGCCTCGAGCACCCGCCTGGCCCAGGCCACTTCGTCGCGCTGGGCCGGAAGCAGCCGTGCACCACCTCGATCTGTCGCGGGTGGATGCAGAGCCTGGTGGACTTGGCGCGAGTCAGCGGCGTCCAGGGGGACGCCGGTCGGCGCTCGGCACCGTCTGCAACGGATGGAAGGCCCGCGAGGTTTCAGGTGCCGACCGGAAAGTCGCCCTGAACGTTGGGCCAGTGGCGACAGTTCGCGTCGTAATCGTAGGATGGGTCGGTCATCGTGGTCTTCAGGGGCGCCTTGACGGGGTCGCCCAACCTAATGTGGCCCGCGGGTCGAACCTACAGCCAACCTGGCGGGTCGCCCACCCCCGGCGTCCGATGCCCGGACGAAACTCCGCTGACGCGCCGGTCGTAGCGGGATGAGAGGCCCACTCCCCGTCATCCTCCGACCCCACACCACCGGCCGCCGCTCCGCATGCTGATCGACCTCACTGGCCCCACCGTCGTCGGGATCATACTTGCTGCCACCTTGAGCCAAGCCCGGTCTCAGCCTGACAACGCCGCGGAATGGAAGCTCGCGGCGGCTGGTCCCTTGTCGGTGGCCAAGATCGACCTGAACCACGACGGATTGGCCGAACAGGCCATTCGAGACCCCTGTGGAAACAGCAACTGTGGATTCCTGATCCGCGATGGCCGGACCGGACGCCCGGTGGCGGATTTCGGGGCGTCGATCGTCGGGTTCCGACGGGTCCATGTCAACGGGTGGCCCGTCATTCACACGTATTACCATCACTCCGCCGGCGAGGGGACCTTGGAAGTCTGGGTGTTCGATCGGACGAAGTATGTCCGGGTGATCACCCTACCGCTGGCGGGTGCGGACCTGGGCCGAGCGGTGGCCGAACTCGATCGCCTGCCCCTCGGCCCGCCGAAACGGTGAACGTCTCCGATCTGGCTCGCTGGCGCGTGAGCCGACGCATTTCCCACTGACGCTCGAGTCCTCCGGGCGATTTGCGGCTGGGCTGCGGATTGCGCCGAGCGAGCGACGCCGATGTATCCTCCTGTTTGCGCGCGGGCTGTTCCACAAGTCTCAGCCTCCGTCGGCTACTTGAACTCGATTTCGACGACGATGCCCCTGGCCCCGCCGCCGTTGGTCAGCACGTGGGTCACCGGCCGCTCCATCCAGCGCATGTCGCCCGGCTTGAACTGTTCCCGGCTCGCTCCAGCCACCGTGAGCGTCAGCGGCGTCACCGCCACGAGGAGGAACGGACGGGTGTGGACGTGCTCCGCCGTCCCCGCCCCGGCCTCGAGGTCGTAACGGTAGACCCGCATCCTCGGATTCTCCGCGGCGACCGGGCCCAGGGCCGGCGCCTCGGCGCCCTCCGGCCGCTCGAGGGCCTGAACGTCCAACACGTCGAACTGGGTCGTCCCGACGTTGTGGACCCGATGGATGGCGGGGGTCTTCTCGTTGTTACGAGCCGACACCGTCCCGACCACGACGGCCTGCTCGGGGCCGGGAGGCTGGCCAAGGTCCTCGTTGCGGGTGGTGGCGGCATTGAGCCGGACAGCGGCATCGTCGCGGCTGTGACGGTGCATCAGGGAGACTTGGCCGGGGGCCAGTTGGACCCGGAAGGCCTGGAGATACCGGTTCTCGAGGACCGTCCGGTGACTTGGCTCGCGCTCCACCGGCACCGGTTCGGTCTGTGCCAGTACGGGACCGGCAAGGGCGCCGGCCAGGACGGCGAGCACCGGGAGGGTCCGGGCGACGGTCTCAGTCACAGGGTGTCCTTGGAGAGGTCGGTTGAATCTACCGCAGGCCGGTGGGCGAGCCTACGTTTGGGCTTCGCCCTGGCTTCGGCCACGCCCGCGCCGGCGTGGGAGTGACGGAGAGCGGTTTCAGCGGTTTCCTGGAGTCAGGTAAAACGGCGCTCAGCCCGGAGGCCCGACGATGCGATGGGTGGTCGTGATGGCACTGCTTTGCGGGACGATTGGATGCGCCGTGGGGCCGGCGAAGAACGGGTTCGAGGCTTCCACACGAGAGGCGTTCGCTGGTGAGTGGCGCTCCGTAACGCCCTCGCTCGAGTTCGTCCGTTTGTCGGTCGTCTCGAGGTCAAGCGAGATGGGCGCGCTCGGGGCTCGGCTTACGTTCTCGGGCGTCGCTTGGGAAGGCAGTGGGCGGATTGAAGGCGACTCGTTGGTCGCCGGCATGACAGTCGTCGGCGCCTCGACTTCCAGCAGCGTGATCGTGGCCCGTGCGCCTGATCCGCACACGCTCCGGGTGCGGTTCCGACCGGGCGCCGCGGCGCCGCTCGACTTAGAATTCGTTCGCGAGCACTGAGCTTTCCCCTTCGGGCGGTCAGCCACACGGAGGACGGTGACGCGCCGGCCGTGGACCTGGGCTCCCATCCGTCGGGCCGGCCTCAACGACTCTCGGCCATCACGATGCCCCACCGGTTTCGCGCTCTCTTTCTCAGCATTGCGGCGCTCGCTTCGGCCTGTCAGCCGCAGCTCTCCCCCCAACCGCGGCCGCCCTCACCGAACGGCGGCAACCACGCTGAACTCGTGCAAGCAGCCGAGCACTTCCTGCGGGCGTTCGACAACATGGAATGGGAGCCCTTCCACGCCGCGTGGTCCGCCTCCCCATCCGCGTTCTTTCCGTTTCGCGATACGCCTGAACGCGTCGACGGCGCCGCCGTCGCCACGCGGTTTCGGACGTTCTTCGACGAGATCAAGGCGACGCGGGAAGGGCCGCCGTACCTGCGACTCAGCCC
>JAEUJH010000309.1 GCA_016794825.1 Gemmatimonadota bacterium | reverse complement strand
ATCGAAAACCACGCCTCCCGCCCCGAGTTCGGGCAGGCCTTGGCGGGACGAGTTGGCGCCGATCGGCGGACCAGCGCCACGGTCGGCAAGCGGTTCATGTACGTCGCCATCCCGGGTGGGCCCGGCGCGGTCCGGGTGGCTCGAAGCCTCGACCAGGTCGACCAGATCGTCCGGCGGGCCCAGCGGCCCGTAGCGGTGGCCGGCCTGGTGGCCCTCCTGCTCGGCATTCCGCTCGCGATTCTGGCGGCGCGCCGGTTTGCCCGTCCCCTGGTCGAGATCGCCCACAGCGCGCGGCAGATTGCCCAGGGCGAGCCGCCCCAGTTCCCGTTTTCCGGCATTCCGGACATCGACCGCCTGACCGGCGACCTCCGTTCGATGCATCAGCAGTTGGTCGAGCGGTTCGAGACCCTCCGCCGCAAGCAATCGGAGACCTCGGCGATCGTCGATTCGATGATCGAGGGCGTGCTCTCGTCGGATGCCCGCGGCCGGATCACCACCGCCAACCCGGCCGCCCGCCGCCTGCTCGGATACGGCGAGCACGACGCCCTGCCGGAACTGCCGCTCCTGGTCCGAGGCCGCGAGGCGCGCGAAGCCGTCCTCAAGGTCCTCGAGGGGACCCCCGTTTCGGACAAGGAAATCCAGTTCGGCGACCGGACCTATCTCCTCAACGCCCGGCCGCTGCCGGTCGGCGGCGCGGTGGTGGTGCTCCACGATCTGACCCACCTCCGTCGACTCGAGACGGTGCGTCGCGACTTCGTCGCCAACGTGTCGCACGAACTCAAGACCCCGCTGACGGCCATTTCGGGATACACCGAGACCCTGCTGGCAGAACGGCCCGAGCCCGAGATCGAGCGGCGGTTCCTGGAGACCATCCTCTCCAACGCCCGCCGGATGCAGCGCCTGGTCGACGACCAACTCGACCTCTCCCGGATCGAGTCCGGGGCCTGGAGCCCGAGCCCCGAACGGGTCGCGGTCGAGCCCGCCGCTCGCGAGGCCTGGGCCCTGGCGGTTCCCCGAACCGACCGGGTCGGGACGGGTCGGACCCGGACTCCCCAACAGGACGGCCTGCCCCGGTTCGAGGTCGAGGTGGCCCCCGGCGCCGACTTCCTGGCCGCCGACCCCGACGCCGTCCGCCAGATCTTCCGGAACCTGTTCGAGAACGCCATCCGGCACACGCCCCCCTCCGGCTCGATTTCCGTCCGGGCCCGGGGCGAGGACGGCGGCATCCGACTGACCGTGGCCGACACCGGCACCGGCATCCCCTCCGAGCACCTGACCCGGGTGTTCGAACGGTTCTATCGGGTCGATCCCAGCCGGTCCCGGGAGCAAGGCGGCACCGGCCTCGGACTGGCCATCGTCAAGCACTTGGTCGAGAGTCACGGTGGCCGCGCCTGGGCCGAAAGCGGGCTCGGCCAGGGCACCTCGATCCACACGTTCTGGCCCAATTCACCCCCCAAGGCCTCCGCGTAGCCCTCCCGGCCGCCGTTACACATTCGTTACTCGAAACTGACAATCGGGTGATCGAACCCGTCGATCGTTACGTCCGCGTTGCGGGTACGTGACCGATCCGAGACCGAACCAGCAGGTTCGCCCGCGTGACGGGTCCGTTACCAAAACGCCGCTGAGCCGTGATGGCGCCGGCGACCTTTCACCCTCGATGTCGGAGACTCGATGGCTCGCTTCTCGTGGCCCCTGGTGGTGGTGGCGGTAATGACGTTGCGGAGCACCCCGGTG
>JAEUJH010000288.1 GCA_016794825.1 Gemmatimonadota bacterium | reverse complement strand
GGGGTACCGGCCGCAGTTCTACTTCCGGACGACGGACGTGACGGGGAACGTGGAGCTGCCGGCGGGGGTGGAGATGGTGATGCCGGGCGACAACGTGCAGATGAAGATCGAACTGATCACGCCGATCGCGATGGACGAGGGTCTGCGGTTCGCGATCCGCGAAGGCGGCCGGACGGTCGGCGCCGGCGTGGTCACCAAGATCCTGAAGTAGTCGGGAGCAACCATGGCTAGCAAGATCCGCATTCGTCTCAAGGCGTTCGATCACGCGGTGCTCGACCAGGCGGCCGCCGACATCGTGCGATCGGTCGAGAAGACCGGCGCGCAGGTGTCGGGTCCGATCCCGCTGCCGAGCAAGATCGAACGGTGGACGGTGCTCCGCAGTCCGCACATCGACAAGAAGAGCCGGGAGCAGTTCGAGCTCCGGACTCACAAGCGGCTGCTGGACATCAACGACTCGCGTCCCCAGACGATGGATGCGTTGACCAAGCTCGATTTGCCGGCGGGCGTCGACGTCGAAATCAAGGTTGAGTAGCGATGACGGCTGGATTGATCGGACGAAAAGTGGGAATGACGCGGGTCTTCGTCGATGACGGGTCATCGGTTCCGGTGACCGTCATCGAGGCGGGGCCCTGCCGGGTTCTCCAGGTGCGGGAAGGCGGCGTGCAGCTTGGCTTCGGCGAGAAGCGCGCGCAGCGGACTCCCAAGGCGGAGCTGGGTCACGCCAAGGCCGTGGGCCTGACGGCGGCGCCCAGCGTCGTGCGGGTGTTCCCCGTCAACGGTGACGCGCCCAAGCCGGGCGACACCGTCACGGTGGGCATCTTCGCGGCCGGCGAGACGGTGAAGATCACCGGGCAGTCGAAGGGTCGCGGGTTCCAGGGTCTGGTGCACCGGTACGGAGCGGGCGGTGGTCCGGCTTCGCACGGTAACACCCGGCACCGGAAGCCGGGCTCGATCAGCCCGGGCACCGACCCGTCGCGCGTCATCAAGGGCAAGCGGATGCCCGGACACATGGGCGCTCGTCGTCACACCGAGCTCGGCCTCCAGGTCGTGCGGGTGGACGCGGAGCGCAACCTGCTGTTCGTGCGGGGCGCGATTCCCGGGGCCAAGAACGGGATCGTGACCGTCGCGAAGCAGGGAGGGAGGAGTCGCCATGCTTGAGGCCCCGCTCTACGCGGCCAACGGGAAGAAGAGCGGCAACGTCGCTCTTCCGGCCGAGTTCTTCGACGGCACGGTCAACGAGCCCGTCATGCACCAGGCGGTCAAGGTGTTCCTGTCGAACCAGCGGCAGGGCACCCACTCCACCAAGACCCGTCGGTGGGTGACCGGTGGTAATCAGAAGCCGTGGCGCCAGAAGGGCACCGGCCGGGCCCGGCAGGGTTCGACCCGCGCCCCGCACTGGCCGGGCGGTGGCGTGGTGTTCGGTCCGCATCCGCGCGACTACACCCAGGACATCCCGAAGAAGCAGAAGCAGCTGGCCCGTCGCTCGGCGTTCAACGCCCGGGCCCGGGAAGGCGCCCTGGCGGTGGTGGACGGGCTCGACTTCGACGCCCCGAAGACCGCCAAGCTGAGCGGCCTCCTCGAGTCGATGGGCCTGGCCGACCAGAAGGTCCTGGTCCTGACCAACGGCGTGAAGCGGAACGTGTACCTGAGCGGGCGGAACCTGCCCCAGGTGCAGGTGCTGCCCTACGCCGACGCCGCGACCTACCACGTCCTCTGGTCGAGCGCCGTGGTGGTGGAGCGGGGCGCCCTGACCGGCGAAGTGGTGACGACCGCGGCCGTGGCCGAGGCGGCGCCGGCGGCGCCGAAGAAGCGGGCGGCCAAGAAGCCGGCCGCCCCGAAGACCAGCGCGAAGCCGGCCGCCAAGAAGGCCGCCGCGCCGAAGGCGGACAAGAAGCCGGCCGCGAAGAAGGCCGCGCCGAAAAAGAAGGGGACTGAGTAATGCCTGCCCTTCATGCGGTGGTGGTGAAGCCGTTGGTGACCGAGAAGAGTTCGGCCGCCTATCAGAACCGGAAGGAGTACGCCTTCCAGGTCGCGCTCGAGGCCACCAAGTACGACATCAAGCACGCGTTGGAGAAGCTCTTCGGCGTGACCGTCACCAGCGTCCGGACCATGCGGATGCGGCGCGAAGGCGTCGTCCGGGGTCGGACCCGGGGCAAGACGGAAGCGTGGAAGAAGGCGATCGTGACCCTGAAGGACGGCGATTCCATCGCCGTGTTCGAGGGCTGAGATGGCGATTCGACAGTTTCGACCGATCACGGCCGGCACCCGATTCCGTTCGGTGGCCAGCTTCGACGAGATCACCCGCTCGACGCCGGAGAAGTCGCTCCTGGAGCCGTTGCGGAAGTCCGGTGGCCGCAACAACAAGGGCCACGTCACCATGCGGGCCATCGGCGGGGGGCACCGGCAGCACTATCGCCGGATCGACTTCAAGCGGAACAAGTTCGGGATTCCGGGCAAGGTGGCCCACATCGAGTACGATCCGAACCGGACGGCGCGGATCGCCTTGATCGTGTACGCCGACGGCGAGAAGCGGTACATGCTGCACCCGGCCGGCCTCAAGCAGGGCGACACGGTGTTGAGCGGGCCGGGCACCGATGCCCGTCTCGGCAACGCGCTGCCGCTCGGTGAGATCCCGCTCGGTACTAACGTGCACAACATCGAGCTCAAGATCGGCAAGGGTGGTTCGATCGCCCGGAGCGCCGGTCAGTATGCCCAGGTCGTGGCGCGCGAGGGCGAGTATGTCACGGTCCGCCTCAAGTCGGGCGAGATGCGGATGATCAACGCCCGCTGTCTGGCGACGATCGGCGAGGTGGGCAACGCGGAGCACGAGTTGATCTCGCTCGGCAAGGCGGGGAAGACCCGGTGGCTGGGCCGGCGGTCGAAGGTCCGCGGCGTGGCGAAGAACCCGGTCGACCACCCGCTGGGCGGTGGCGAGGGCAAGAGTTCGGGCGGCCGGCCGCCGGTGTCGCCCTGGGGCAAGCCGGAGGGCGTCAAGACCCGCCGGACCAAGAAGCATTCGACGCAACTGATCGTCCGCGGGCGCAAGCGCGGCAAGGCGACCGGCGGGGGGAATAGCTAATGGGACGGAGCGTCAAGAAGGGTCCGTACGTTCAGGAGGCGCTGCTCAAGAAGGTGCAGGTCCTGAACTCGAAGAGTTCGAAGCAGGTGATGAAGACCTGGAGCCGGTCGAGCACGATCCTGCCCGAGTTCGTGGGTCACACCTTCGCGGTCCACAACGGCAACAAGTTCGTGCCGGTGTACGTGACTGAAAACATGGTGGGTCACAAGCTCGGCGAGTTCTCGCCGACCCGGGTGTTCAAGGGACACAGCGGCAAGCTGGTGGCCGACAAGAAGGCGAAGCCGGAGTAACCATGGCGCAAGGACACGCAATCCAGCGGCACGTCCGCCAGAGCCCGCGGAAGATGCGGTTGGTGATCGATCTGATCCGGGGCAAGGACGTCAACGAGGCGATCGGGATCCTCAAGTTCAACAAGCGTCTGGCGGCGAAGCAGATCGCCAAGACCTTGAAGAGCGCGGTCTCGAACGCCGAGCAGAAGGCGATGGCGGAGAACGAGCGGTTCGACGCCGATTCGCTGGTGGTCGCGAAGGCCACGGTGAACGGCGGGACGCCGCTCAAGCGGATCCACGCCGCGGCGCAGGGCCGGGCCACGCCGATCAAGAAGCGCACCAGCCACGTGGAGATCCACGTGCGGAGCAAGGAGTAGTCGATGGGTCAGAAAACGCATCCGATCGGGTTTCGGCTCGGGATCGTCAAGCCGTGGGCGTCGCGGTGGTATGCCGGCAAGGACATGCCGGCGCTGCTCAAGGAAGACGAGCTGATCCGGAAGTACCTGATGACGCGGCTCGGGCACGCGGCGATCGCGGAGATCCACATCGAGCGGCGGCCGGGCAAGGTCACCGTCACCGTCCACACCGGGCGTCCGGGCGTGGTGATCGGGAAGAAGGGGACCGAGGTCGACAAGCTCCGTGACGAGCTGGCGCAGCTGACCGGCAAGGAAGCGGCGATCAACGTCGAGGAGATCAAGCGGCCGGAGACGTCGGCGCAGCTGGTGGCCGACAACATCGGGCACCAGATCCTCCAGCGGATCTCGTTCCGGCGGGCCATGAAGCGGGCGGTCCAGGCCGCGATGCGGATGGGCGCCCAGGGGATCCGGGTCCGGCTGTCGGGGCGGTTGGGCGGGGCGGAAATCGCCCGGACCGAGAAGTACCACGAGGGCCGGGTGCCGCTGCACACGCTGCGGGCGGACATCGACTACGCCACCAGCACCGCGAAGACGACCTACGGCGCCATCGGGATCAAGGTGTGGATCTTCCGGGGCGAGGTGGTCGAGGACGCCGCCGGCAAGACGTACAGCACGGGAGCCTAACGGATGCTCGCGCCGAAGCGAATCAAGTTCCGGAAGCAGTTCAAGGGGCGGATGCGGGGGACCGCGTTGCGCGGGTCCACGATCGCCTTCGGGGAATACGCCCTGGCGGCCACCGAGCCGGGGTGGGTGTCGAACCGCCAGATCGAGGCGTCGCGCGTGGCGATCAGCCGGGCGATGAAGCGGGGCGGCAAGATGTGGATCCGGGTCTTCCCGGACAAGCCGATCACCAAGAAGCCGGCCGAGACCCGCATGGGTTCGGGCAAGGGCAATCCGGAGGGCTGGGTGGCGGTGGTGAAGCCGGCCCGGATCCTCTTCGAGGTCGAGGGCGTGCCGGAGGACATGGCGCGGAAGGCGTTCGACCTGGCCGCGGCGAAGCTCCCGGTCAAGACCCGTTTCGTGAAGCGGGAGGGGTAACGAGATGAAGGCGCTCAAGGCGGCCGACCTGGCCGAGTTGTCGATCGAGGACTTGAAGGCCAAGCTGGCGGAGCTCACGGAGGAGCAGTTCCGGCTCCGGTTCCGGACCGCGACCGAGGCGATCGAGAACCCGATCCAGTTCCGGCAGCGGCGGCGGGATATCGCGCGGATCAAGACGGTCCTGCGTCAACGGGAGATGGGACGATGACGGTGGCGAACGAGACCGATCGGAACCGGCGGAAGTCCCGGACCGGGCGGGTGAAGAGCGACAAGATGACCAAGACGGTCACCGTGGTGCTGGAGCGGCGGTTTTCGCATCCGGTGTACGGGAAGCAGATCACCCGTCAGAAGACGATCAAGGCCCGCAACGAGATGGACGCCAAGGCTGGCGATCTGGTGCGGGTCATGGAAACCCGTCCGCTGGCCAAGACGGTCCGGTGGCGGGTGACCGAGATCGTGGAGAGGGCGAAGTAGCCGGGAGGCGCTTATGGTCCAACAAGAAACGATTCTGCGAGTCGCGGACAACAGCGGAGCCCGCAAGGCTCTCGTGATCCGCGTGTTAGGCGGCTCCAAGCGGCGTTACGCCGGTCTCGGAGACGTCGTGATCGTGGCCATCAAGGACGCGATCCCGACCGGCCAGGTGAAGAAGGGCGACGTGGCCCGCGGGGTGATCGTCCGGGTGGCGAAGGAGACCCGTCGGAAGGACGGCTCCTACATCCGGTTCGACGAGAACGCCGTGGTCCTGATCAACGAACAGGGCGAACCCCGGGCGACCCGTATTTTCGGGCCGGTCGCCCGCGAGCTGCGCGAGAAGAAGTACATGAAGATCGTCTCGCTCGCGCCGGAGGTCATCTAAATGCGCATTCTGGTCCATCGGAAGGCCCGGCGGAAGCTGGGGCCGAAGCCGGTCGAGCGGGTCAAGCTCCATATCACCAAGGGTGACATGGTGCAGGTGATCTCGGGCGCCAACTCGGGCAAGCGGGCCCGGGTGATCCGGGTCCACCCGAAGACGGGCCGGGTGACGCTCGAGGGCGTCAACATCGTCAAGCGGCACCTCAAGGCCACCGGTCCCAACCAGCAGTCGGGGATCGTGGAGCGGCCGGCGCCGATCCATCACTCCAACGTGATGTTGATCGACCCGAAGACCGGTGAGCCGACCCGGATTCGGCGGCAGAAGGACAAGGACGGCACGATCGAGCGGATCGCGGTGAAGTCGGGCCAGGCGATCGCGAGGAACCGGTAATCATGGCTGAGACGAAAGACGCCAAGGCGCCGAAGAAGGCGCCGCCGGCCGGGGCGCCGGCCAAGGGTGGCAAGGCGAGCGGCGGCAAGGGCGCCAAGCCCCAGGGTGCCACCGATCCGGCGCCGAAGGTGGTCGACGGAACCCCGCGGCTGCTCGAGTATTACCACAAGACGATCCGGGAACGGCTCAAGCAGCAGTTCGGGCTGGCCAACGTGATGCAGATTCCCCGGATCGAGAAGATCATCCTGAACGTGGGCCTCGGCGAGGCGAGCAAGAATCCGAAGGCGCTCGACGCGGTGGTCGACGAGATGGTGGCGATCTCGGGCCAGCGTCCGGTGGTGACCCGGGCCAAGAAGGCGATCTCGAACTTCGGGCTCCGGCAGGGCGTGCCGGTGGGCGCGATGGTGACGCTCCGCGGGCCGCGGATGTACGAGTTCCTCGATCGGTTCATCTCGCTCGCGGTGCCGCGGATCCGCGACTTCCGCGGGCTCCCGAACCGGAGCTTCGACGGGCGGGGCAACTACTCCTTCGGCATCAAGGAGCAGCTGATTTTCCCCGAGATCGACTACGACAAGGTCGAGAAGATCCACGGGATGGACATCACGATCGTGACGACGGCGGGGCGCGACGATCTGGCGCTGGCGCTGCTTCGGGAATTCGGTTGGCCGTTCCGGGGCGAGACCCCGAAGCCGGTCGCGGCGTAAGCCAGAGAGAAAGACGATACCATGGCGAAGACGTGTTGGATCGAGCGCGCCAAGCGGGCGCCGAAATTCTCGGCCCGGAAGGTCCGGCGCTGCCAGCGGTGCGGGCGGGCGCGGGCGGTGCTGCGGAAGTTCGGGCTCTGTCGGTTGTGCTTCCGGGAACTGGCGCTCCGGGGACATCTCCCCGGCGTGCGCAAGGCTAGCTGGTAAGGGAAGGGATCACGCATGAGCATGACGGATCCTGTGGCGGACATGCTGGCGCGCATTCGGAA
>JAEUJH010000239.1 GCA_016794825.1 Gemmatimonadota bacterium | reverse complement strand
GCCGCCCTGCTCCACGGCCTGGTGAAGTTGCCCCCGGGCTCCCGAGTCGTCGCGGTCCTGAGCGGCGGCAACCTCAATCTGGATCAACTGCGAGGACTGCGATGGAACTGACCACCCGGCTCCGCCTGATCGCGGCCATCGGCCTGGCCGCCACCTTCGGCCCGACCATCGGGACGGCTCAGAGCTACGACGTCGTGATTCTCAACGGCCGGATCGTCGACGGAACCGGCGCGCCCTGGTACCGTGGCGATCTGGCGATCAAGGACGGCCGCATCGCCGCGATCGGCCGGCTCCGCGCCACCGACGGCCGCCGGGCCATCGACGCGGCCGGCAAGGTGGTGGCCCCCGGCTTCGTCGACATGATGGGCCAGACCGCCGCGCCCTTTCTCAAGGACCCGGCCAGCGGATTCAACCTGATCTCGCAGGGGATCACCACGATCAATGCCGGCGAAGGCGGCAGCGACGCCCCCCTCGGCGACGCGGAAGCCCGGGAACGCGGCTGGCGGACCATGCGGGAGTTCTTTGCCCGCCTCGATCAGGCCGGAATGCCGATCAACATGGTCCAGACCGTCGGCCACACCCAGATCCGCGAGATCGTCATCGGCGACGTCGACCGCCAGGCCACACCCGCCGAGCTCGACCGGATGCGGGGCATGGTGCGCGAGGCGATGGAGGCGGGGGCCATCGGAGTCTCCACCTCCCTCATCTACCCGCCGGCCATTTATGGCTCGGAACAGGAGATCACCGAACTCACCAAGGTGGCCGGCGAGTTCGGCGGCCGGTACTTCACCCACATGCGGAACGAGGGCGATCGGCTCCTCGAGGCCATCGACGAGGCGCTCCGGATCGGCGCCGCCGCCGGAACGCCGGTCCACATCTATCACCTCAAGACCGCCGGTCAGGCAAACTGGCCGAAGATGGATCTGGCGCTGGCCCGCATCAAGGAAGCCCGCGGCAAGGGCCAGCAGGTGGGCGTCGACGTCTACCCCTACATCAACAACGGGCTCGGCATCCGGGCCCTGATCCACCCCCGCCACGCCGCCCAGGGGCAGGACGCCCTGATGAAGAAGCTGGCCGACCCCGCCAGCCGGGCCGAGATGCGGCGCGAAATGGAAACCCTCGGCGGGTGGGAAAACTGGTTTGCCCACGCCGGGCGCGACTGGAACCGGATCGTCGTCGCGGGCCTCCGGCTGCCCGCCTACACCAAGTACAACGGCGAGACCATCGGCGCGATCGCTCGGGCCACCGGCAAGGACCCCTGGGACCTCTTCTTCGAGATCGCCCGGAGCGAGGCCTTTGCCATGCCGCAGAGCATGTCGGAGGCCAACAAGATCAAGGCCATGAAGGAGGAGTTCACCTCCTTCGACACCGACGCCGGGCCGGCCGCCACCGGTTACGCCGTCCATCCGCGCGGGTTCGGCGCCTTCCCCCGGGTCCTGGCCCGCTACGTCCGCGACCTCGGCGCGCTCTCGCTCGAGGCCGCCATCCATCGGATGACCGCGGTGGCCGCCAACGAGGTGATGGCCTACGACCGCGGCCGGCTGGCACCCGGGTTGGCGGCGGACGTCGTGGTGTTCGATCCGGCCACCGTCCGCGACCGGGCCACGTTCGCCGAACCGATGCTCGCCTCCGAGGGCATCGAGTTCGTCCTCGTCAACGGCCAGGTCGTGTTCGAGGACGGGAAGTACACCGGAGCCCGGCCCGGTCGAGTCCTCCGTGGACCCGGCTACCGCCCCTGAGCCGTCGGGAGGATGCCCATGACGTCCGATCGCCGCCGATTCCTTGCCACCGCGGCCGCCAGCGCCGCGGCCGTGGGACTGCCCCGCGCCCTTCGCGCCGACCTCGGCCTCAGAGGCGGGGTGGCCAGGCCGTACCTCGATCTGGCCCTGAAGACGGCGGCATGGATCGACCGGAGTGGGCAGGAAGTGGGCACCGGCCTCCAGTATCCAGCCGATCCGCTCAAGCCCGACTCGGTGGGACTGGATCTGTACAACGGGATGCCAGGCATCGTGGCGTTCCACGCGGCCCTGTCGGTCGCGACCAACGACGTTGCCTGGCTCCGAACCGCCAAGCGCGGCGCCGACTACCTGATGGAGCGGATGGACGGCGGAACCGATCAGATCGGCGCGGGCCTTTACACCGGCCTCGCCGGGTTGGGATACGCCTTTCGATGCGTCGAATCGGCCGGCGGCGGCGATCGCTACGGCGCGGCCGACGAACGGGCTACCCAGATGCTGGTTCGCACCGCCCGGCGGGTCGGTGATGGCGTGGAATGGTCGGACTCGAACGACATCATCAGTGGCACGGCTGGCATCGGCCTGTACCTGCTCGCGGCGGGCCGGCAGAACTCGGCCCTGGTGGAGCTGGCGGCTCGAGCCGGACGCCGCCTGCTCGCCACCGGGGAGCCGGCGGAAGGGGGCCGGATGTGGTTCCCCGCCGCCAGCCTCCGGCGCAACTACCCGAACTTTTCCCACGGCACGAGCGGGGTGGCCTATTTCCTCGCCACGCTCCACCAGGTCACCGGCGACCGGGCCTTCCTCGAAGGCGCGCTCGAGGGCGCCCGCTATCTCGATCGGGTCGCCACCCGGCGCGACGGCGCCACGACCATTTTCCACCAGAGTGGCGGCGGCGAACAGCGGTTCTATCTCAGCTGGTGCCACGGCCCGGTCGGTACAGCCCGCCTGTTTTACCGCCTTCACCAGATCACCGGCCAGGCCGTCTGGCGGGATTGGGTCGATTCGCTGACCCGAGGGGTCTTCGAAAGCGGGGCGCCGGAACGGCGCACCGAGGGATACTGGAACAACATCAGCCAGTGCTGCGGCAACGTCGGGATCGGGCAGTACTGCATCGACCTGGCCCGCTACCACCGAACCCCGACCGCGGCCGCCATCCAGGCTCGCATCGTGGCCGATACCACCCGCCGCGGAACCAATGACGAACGCGGCTTACGATGGGTGCAGGCGGAGAATCGCACCCAGCCGGACAACCTCGTCGCCCAGACCGGGTTCATGCAGGGTGCGGCTGGCGTCGGGACCTTCTTCCTTCAACTCGACGCCCTCGAACGCGGCGCCCCCTGGTTGTTTCCGCTGCCCGACACCCCGTTCGCGGGCTGACACCCGCGGGAGTCCGAACGCACGACGGGGCGCCTCGACATCGAGGCGCCCCGTCGTGGTTTTCGGAGGGTTGGTCCAGCGAGGATCACTTGGGGAGGAGCACGGTGTCGATCACGTGGATGACGCCGTTGGAAGCCTTGATGTCAGTCTTGAGCACGGTCGCGGCCCCGACGTGGACCTTGCCGTCCTTGACCGCGATCGCCACGTCCTGACCGTTGACGGTCTTGGCGCTCTTGAGCCCAACCACCTTGTCCGACCCGACGGCCCCTGACACCACGTGGTACGTCAGGATCGCGGTCAGCTTGGCCTTGTCCTTGAGCAGCGCGTCCAGAGTGCCCGCCGGGAGCTTGGCGAACGCCTCGTCGGTCGGCGCGAAGACGGTGAACGGACCCGTGCCCTTCAGCGTCTCGACCAGACCGGCGGCCTCGACCGCCTTGACCAGGGTCTTGAAGCTGCCGGCCCCGATGGCCACGTCGACGATCGTCGAGGCGCCGTGGCCGGCGGATCCGTGATTCTGAGCCACCGCGGAAGCCAGCGGCGAGACGGCGAGCATGATTCCGAGCAGGGTGCGGCGTACCATGGTTCAATCCTCCGGCTGTTTGTACTGGTTCTGTGCTGCAACACAGCCTCAATATGAAGGATTGTACGGATAATGTCAAGGTATTGAGTCTGTCACAAGCTTGACAATACTTGTACAATTGGCGAATTTGAGCCATGCTCGATCTCACCAGCCCGGTCTACCCCGTCCGGATCGTCCTCCGAAGAACCGGCCTGACCGCCGAGTTGCTGCGGGCTTGGGAACGACGATACGGAGTGGTAGCCCCGGGGCGGACCGACGGGGGCCAGCGCCTCTACTCCGAGGCCGACATCAATCGCCTGGCGCTCCTCCGCCGCGCCACTCAGTACGGCCACTCGATCGGGCGGATCGCCGAGTTCTCCGATTCGGAGTTGGAAGACCTCCTCGCCGACGCGCCCGCGGCTCCGTCAAGTCGATCCGGGCCGACGCCGGGAGCGCCGGGCCAGATCGCCACCAACACCCGCCGGGCCTGCTTGGAGGCCATTCAGTGGATGGACGGTGGCGCGCTCGATGCCGCGCTTCGCCGAGCCTCGGTGGCGCTGGGCCCGACCCAGTTCGCGGAGCAGGTGATCGCCCCGCTGGTGCGGGAAATCGGGGAACTCTGGCATGCCGGCCGGCTCCGGATCGTCCAGGAGCACCTGGCCACCAGCACCATCAGGCAGGTGTTGAGCGGAATTCTGGCGTTCGCGCCAGCGGCGGATGAGGCTCCGGTCTTCGTCGCCGCCACCACCAGCGGGCAGCGGCACGAACTCGGCGCCATGATGGCCGCGGCGGTCGCCGCGGCCCAGGGGTGGCGCGCTGTCTACCTCGGGCCTGACCTCCCGGGCGAGGAAATCGGGATCGCGGCGGCACGGCTCCACGCCGGCGCGATCGGGTTGAGCCTGGTCTATCCCACCGACGACCCGCTCATCGACCGGGACCTCGCCGATCTGGCCGAGGCCATCGGTCGATCGATCCCGGTCTACGTCGGTGGCGAGGGAACCGCTCGCCGCGGCCCCCAGCTCGGCGACCTCGGATTCACCGTCATTCCGTCCCTGGCCGACCTGAGCGACCGACTGGCCCGACCCTGAGGCCCGTTACGGCACCGGCGGCTTGAGGTACTTCTCCCACCAGTCCAAATAGCGCGCGATGATGTCGACCCGCTGACTCGGCGCGCTCGGGCCGTGGAACATGCCCGGGAACACCACCAGCTTCGTGTCGACCCCGTTGCTCCTGAGCGCCTGATACATCTGCTCCGAACCGATGATCGGCACGTTGAAG
>JAEUJH010000219.1 GCA_016794825.1 Gemmatimonadota bacterium | reverse complement strand
TGGGCGTTCGCGCGTGGGTAGTCGCCTCTAGCAGGCAGCGCATCGTCGGTCACCGCGGCCCGTTCCCACCAGGACGGGCCGCTTTCGTTTTCGAGGAATCGGGACATGGTCAAGATCGCACTACCAAACAAAGGCCGTCTGGCCGACGACACCCGGGCGTTGCTCGAGGACGCCGGCCTCGGCATCCGGGTCCAGAGCGACCGGGCCCTGATGGCCACCCTGGGCGACGAGTTCCAGGCCATTTTCGTCCGCTCCCAGGACATTCCCGAGTTCGTGGCCGATGGGGCCGCCGACGCCGGGGTCACCGGCTGGGACCTGGTCTCCGAGTCGGAGCGGGAACTCACCGACCGCCTCGACCTCGGCTTCGGGCGCTGCCGGATCGTGGTGGCGGCGCGCGACGACAGCGGAATCGAGACGCTGGCCGACATCCGGCCGGGAATCCGGGTGGCCACGGTATTCCCGCGGGTGGCGCGCCGGTTCTTCGAGCGGATGGGCCGGCCGGTCGAACTGGTGCCGGTGTCCGGCGCCACCGAAACCGCCCCGCACCTCGGCATCGCCGACGTCATCGTCGACATCGTCTCCACCGGGTCGACCCTCAAGATGAACGGACTCCGCGAGGTGGCCACCATCCTCGACTCGAGCGCCCGGCTGGTGACCAACCCCCGCTGCGCCGCCGACACCCGATCGGCGCTCGATCGACTGGCCATCCGGCTCGAGTCGGTGGTCCGGGCCCGGGGCCAGCGTTATGTCATGGCCAACGTCCCCCGCGACGCGCTGGCCCGGATCCGGGAGGTGGTGCCCGGCATCAACGGACCCACCGTCATCGACATCATGAACGAGGGCCGTCACGTGGCGGTGCACGCGGTGGTGGCGGGCGCCGCCATCGACCGGACCATCGCCGATCTCAAGTCGTTAGGCGCCGAGGGCATCCTGGTGACCCGGATCGAGAGGCTGATGCCATGACGGCGGGTTCGCTCCGCTTCCGGGGGCCCGCCGCCGCCCTCGGCCCGGCCGACCGCCGGGCGCTCCTCGACCGCGCCCTTCCCGGCACCGGCGACGTCCGCACCGCGGTCCGGTCGGTCCTGGAGGCGGTGGCCACCCGGGGCGACCAAGCCGTCGCCGAGCTGACCGCGCGGTTCGACGGCGTCCGGCTCGAGCGGTTCGAGGTCCCGCGGGCTCGCTGGCGGGCCGCGCTCGAACGCCTCCCGGCGCCGGTGCGGACCGGGTTGGCCCGGGCGGCCCGGAACATCGAAACGGCGCACCGCGCCTGGGTCCCGGTCGGCGCTACGGTCGAAACCGAACCCGGCATCGTGCTGGAGCGGCGGCCCTTTCCGCTGGCGCGGGTCGGGGTCTACGCGCCGGGTGGCCGGGCCGTGTATCCGTCGTCGGTGCTGATGGGGGTGGTGCCGGCGCGGGTGGCCGGCGTGGGTGAGATCATCGTCTGCTCGCCGGCCGCCGCCGACGGCGCGCCCGCCGATCCGATCCTGGCGGCCTGCGAGCTGGCGGGCGCCGATCGGGCCTTTGCCATCGGCGGCGCCCAGGCCGTGGCCGCGCTGGCGTTCGGGACCGAGCAGGTGCCCCGGGTCGATCGGATCGTCGGCCCCGGCAACGCCTACGTGATGGAAGCCAAACTCCAGGTGTCCGACCGGGTCGGGATCGACGGGCCGGCGGGGCCGAGCGAAGTGCTGATCGTGGCCGACCGGTCCACCCCGGTCGAGGTGATCGTGGCGGAGCTGATTGCCCAGGCGGAGCACGATCCCCGGGCGGCCGTGGTGGCGCTGCTGGTGGGCGACGGGATCGACGCCGCCGGGGTCGAAGCGGCCCTGGCCGCCGCGGCCGATCGGGCGGATCGACGCGAGATCGTGGCCGAGGCGCTCCGCGGGCTCGGCGCGATCCTGACCGTTCCGACCCTCGAGGAGGCGGTGGCGTTCGCCAACGAGTTCGCCCCCGAACACCTGCTGCTGGCGTTCGACGGCGCGGAGCGGTGGGCCGATCGGTTCTCGGTGGCCGGCGCCGTGTTCGTCGGGGCGAGCAGTTCGGTCGCGTTCGGCGACTATCTGACGGGCGGCAATCACGTCCTGCCCACCGCCGGCCTGGCCCGGAGCTACTCGGGGCTGGGCCCCGCCGATTTCGTCCGGTGGACCAACTATCAACGCGTGTCCGCCGCGGCCGCCGCCCGGCTGGCCGCCGACACCGCCGCGCTGGCCCTGGCCGAAGGGCTGCCCGGCCATGCCCTGGCGGCCCGCCAGTGGGAGGCCCGATGACCCGGATCGTCGAACCCCGTCCCGGCTACCAGGCCCTGTCGGTCTATCGGACCGAGGCCCGCGCGGTCGAGATCGATCTGTCCGACAACACCAATCTCTTCGGCTCGGCCCCGTCGGCGGTGGCGTCGCTGGCGCAGTGGGCCGCGGCCGACCCGGCCCGCTACCCGACCCTCGTCACCGAGGACCTCCGCCTGGCGTTAGGCGGATGGATCGGGGTGGCGCCCGACCAGGTGGTCGGGGGGTGCGGGTCGAACGATGTCCTCGACTCCACCATGCGGGCCCTCGGCCAGCCCGGGGCGACCCTGGCCTACACCTCGCCCACGTTCGTGATGACGCCGCATTTCGCGGCCGCCAACTCCCTCCGGCCCGTTCCGGTCGAGACCCTGCCGAACGGCGACCCCGACGTCGACGCGCTCCTGGCCACCGGGGCGCCGCTGATCTACGTGGCCACGCCCAACAACCCGAGCGGGCGGGCCGCGAGCCAGGCGGCCATCCTCCGGCTCCTCGACCGGGCGAGCGGGGTGGTCATCCTCGACGAAGCGTACACCGAGTACACCGGTGGGACCTGGGCCCGGGAGGCGGTGGCGCGCGGCAACGTGGTGGTGACGCGGACCTTCTCGAAGGCCTGGGGTCTGGCCGGGCTCCGGCTGGGCTACGGGATCGGCGCCGCCAATCTGATGGCCGAAGTCGAAAAGGCGCGCGGGCCCTACAAGGTCAACGCGGTGGCGGAGCGGGCCGCGACGGCGGCCGTTCGGCACGACCAGGCCTGGCTCGACCAGCTGGTGGCCACCACCCGGACCATGCGCGATTCGGTGGTGCGCCGTCTGGCCGACCTCGGGTTCGACGCGGGCGGATCGGACGCCAACTTCATCCCGATCCGGGTCCGGGACGCCCGCGACGCCGCGGCCCGGCTGGCGGCCCGTGGGGTCGGCGTCCGGGCGTTTTCGGCGGCGCCGGTGGTGGGCGACGTCCTCCGGGTGACGATCGGCCCCGAGCCGATGATGAGCCGGCTGCTCGACGCCATCGCGGACGTGCCGCGATGAGAGTCACCGTCTTCGACTACGGCGCCGGCAACCTCCACTCGCTCCTCAAGGCGGTCGTGGCCGCGGGCGTCGAGCCGGTGGTCGAGACCGATCCGGTCCGCGCCGCCGATGCCGATGCCCTGGTGCTGCCCGGCGTCGGCGCCTTCGCGCCGGCCGCGGCCCGGCTGGCGCCCGGGCGGGAACTGCTGCGCCGCCGCCTGCTCGACGGGATGCCGTGCCTCGGCATCTGCCTTGGTCTCCAGCTGCTCTTCGAACGGTCGGACGAGGGTCCGGGGGCCGGGATCGGTCTGGTCACCGGCGCGGTCACCCGGATCAGGGCGGCTCGACTGCCCCAGATCGGGTGGAATCGGATCGAGGCGGTGGCCGACCCGCTCCTCTTGGCGGCCGGCCTCGAGGAGGCCTACTATGCCAACAGCTACGTGGGCCGGCCGGAATCGCTGGCTACCGTGGTGGCGTGGAGTCGGTACGAGGACGATCGGTTCCCGGCCGCCATCCGCTACCAGCGGACGCTGGGAGTTCAGTTCCATCCCGAAAAGAGCTCGAGTCGGGGCGTGGCGCTGGTGCGGGCCTTCATCGAGGACGCCCGGACATGATCGTTCTGCCGGCGGTGGACCTCCGGGACGGGGCCTGCGTCCAGCTGGTCGGCGGGCGCTACGAGGATGAGCGGGTCCGGTTGCCCGATCCGGTGGCGGTGGCGGGGCGGTGGCGGTCCGCCGGATTTTCGGAGTTGCACGTGGTCGATCTCGACGCCGCGACCGGAAAGGGCGACAACGGCGCCGTCGTCCACGCGGTCATGGCCGGGTTCCGCGCCGCCGCCTCGGCAACCAGTCGGGTTCAGGTCGGTGGCGGCATGGGCCGGCTCGAGCGCCTCGAGGGGATGCTGGCGGCCGGTGCCGATCGGGTCGTGGTCGGCACCAAGGCGCTCGAGGATCCCGCCTGGCTCGAGCGGACCGCCGCTCAGTGGCCGGGCCGGATCGTCGTCGCCGCCGACGTGCGGGACCGGGAGGTCGTGACCCGAGGGTGGGCCGGAAGCAGCGGGCGCGCCGTGACCGACGTCGTCCGCGAGCTGGCCGCCGTGCCTTTGGCTGGTATCCTCGTCACCGCGGTGCACCGCGAGGGTCGGCTCGAGGGTCCCGATCTGGACCTGATGAAGACACTTGCCACCATGACAGCGCATCCCCTGCAGGCTTCCGGCGGGATCCGGGACCTGGACGACCTTCGGGCGCTCGCCGATGCGGGCGCCGATCGGGCGGTCGTCGGGATGGCGATCTACACCGGCCGGCTCGATCCCGAGGCGGCCGCCAGGGAGTTCGGACGATGAGCCTCATTACCAGAGAAACCCGGGAAACCTCGATCCGGATCGAGGTCCGCCGCGAGGGGACCATCGCGGTCGACACCACCGTGCCGTTCCTCGACCACATGATGGTCACCTGGGCCCGCTATGCCGGGATCGGGCTCGACCTCAAGGCCAGCGGCGACCTCAAGCATCACATCATCGAGGACGTGGCCATTGCCGCCGGGCTCGCGGTGCGGGAGGAGTTCCAGCCCCCGATCCGCCGCTACGGGCACCAGACCATCCCGATGGACGACGCCGTCGTCGAGTGCGCCCTCGACCTCGGCGGCCGGCCCTTCTATCGGGGACCGTTGCCGAGCAGTCTCTACGATCACTGGATGCGGTCGTTTGCCGATCACGCCGAGTGCACCCTGCACCTGATGACCAAGCGGGGAACCGACCGCCACCACATCGTCGAGGCCGGGTTCAAGGCGCTCGGGATGGCGTTGGCGCAGGCCATCGAGCCGGTGCGGGAGATCGCGTCGACCAAGGGCACCGTTCGGGTCGGGAAATGATCTCCAAACGACTGATCGTCTGTCTCGACGTCCGCGGCGGACGCGTCGTCAAAGGGGTCAACTTCAAGGACCTCCGCGACCTCGGCGATCCGGTCGAACTGGCCGCCCGGTACGAGGCCGCCGGCGCCGACGAGATCGTCTTCCTCGACATCTCGGCCTCCCACGAGGAGCGGGCCACCCTGCTGGACCTGGTCCAGGCCACGGCGGAGCGATTATTCATCCCCCTCACGATCGGGGGCGGGATCCGCAGCGCCGAGGACGTCGGGCTGGCCCTCCGGGCCGGCGCGGACAAGGTCAGTCTCAACACCACGGCCGTCGAACGGCCTGACGTCATCACGGCGGCGTCGGAGCGGTTCGGGGCCCAGTGCGTGGTGGTCAGCATCGACGCCGCCCGCGATGGTGCCGGGTGGCGGGTCTTCACCAAGGGCGGCCGTCAGCCCACCGACCTCGAGGCGGTGGCCTGGGCCCGGCGGGCCGTCGAACTCGGCGCCGGAGAGCTGCTGGTCACCAGCATCGATCGCGACGGGGTTCGGTCCGGGTACGACCTCGACCTGACCCGGACGATTGCCCGCGCCGTCGAGGTGCCGGTCATCGCCTCGGGGGGCGCCGGCAACGCGGAGCACGTCGTGGCCGCCCTGAAGGAGGGCGAGGCCAGCGCGGCGCTGGTGGCCGGGATCCTCCACGACGGCGTCACCACGGTACGCGACCTCAAGGAGCGAATGATGGCGGCCGGCATTCCAACCCGGAGAACCTGGTGACCGATTCCACGGTGCTGCTCGAAGCGGTTGCGGAGGTGGCCCGGCTGGCCGGCGCCGAGGCGCTCCGACATTTCCGGGCCGGGGTTGCCGTCGAGTACAAGGGCGACGGGAGTCCCGTCACCATCGCCGACCGCTCGGCCGAAGAAACGGCTCGGAGGTGGATTGCCGCCCGGTTTCCCGGCGACGCGATCCTCGGCGAGGAATTCGGATTCGAGGGCAAGGCCGAGGGTCGGCGATGGCTGATCGACCCGATCGACGGCACCAAGAGCTTCGTGGCGGGAGCGCCCCTCTGGGGAACCCTGGTCGCCGTCGTCGAGGGCGAGGAGGTCCTGGCCGGTGCCATCGACTGCGCCGCCGCCGGCGAACGGGTGGCGGCCGCCCGCGGCGCCGGGGCCTGGTGCAACGGAGTTCGCTGCCGGGTGTCGACCGTGGCCTCGCTCAGTAGCGCCACCGTACTGACGACCGAGGAGCGGTTTCTCGAGCGCCCCCGGCGCCGGGAGGCATGGCGGACCCTGGCCGCCCACGCGCGCGTCGTCCGAACCTGGGGCGATTGCTTCGGCTACCTGCTGGTGGCCAGCGGTCGGGCCGACGTGATGGTCGACGACCGAATGAACCCGTGGGATTCCGCCTGCCTCTTCCCGATCATCGAGGAAGCGGGCGGGACCCTCACCGACTGGAAGGGCCGCCGAACCGCCTTCGGCGGCGACACGATCGCGACCAACGGCGTCCTCGGCCCGTCGGTCCGCGCCATTCTCGGAGATCCGGCATGAAACCGCTCGACCTCGACCGACTCGACTTTGCCAAGGGTGGCGGACTGGTGACGGTGGTGACCCAGGACATCCGGACTGGCGAGGTGCTGATGGTGGCCCACGCCGATCGGGAGGCGCTCGAAAAGACGGTGGCAACCGGCCAGATGCACTATCGGTCGCGGAGCCGGGGCCTCTGGCACAAGGGCGCCACCAGCGGCAACACCCAGCGGGTGCTGGGCCTCCTGCCCGATTGCGATGGCGACACCGTGCTGGCGCTGGTCGACCCCGCCGGGCCGGCCTGCCACACCGGTCAGGTGTCCTGCTTCGGCGAAGTCGAGCGGGAAGAACGGGCCACGGGGTTCGACGATCGGGGCATACTCGATCGGCTCGACGCCACCATCGCGATCCGGGCGTCGGAACCGGGGACGGGCAGCAGTTACACCGCCCGGCTCCTCGCCGATCGGAACCTGCGGCTCAAGAAATTGGGTGAGGAGGCCGGGGAACTGGCCGTGGCTTGTGCCGATGGGAACGCGGGCCGAGCTACCGAGGAGGCCGCCGACCTGATCTATCACCTGCTGGTTGCCGTGCGGCCCCTCGGCGTGTCGCTGGCCGACATCCGCGCCGCCCTGGCCCGTCGCGAGCGCTGAGGCGCCACTCCGGTCGGCGGCGGGCGCCCAAGCGCCCGCGCCGACGCGGTTCCGCTACCGCGAGATCCGCGGCATGAAGTTGAAATTGGTCCGAAGCCGGATGGCCTTGCCGTCGGTGCCAAGGTCGAACGTCACCGCTTCGGCCAGTTCGCCATCGGGCCGGATCCGGCGGAAGGTGTGTTCGCCGACCTTGCGGTACTTGGTGATGCCCCGGGCGGGGTTGTCGCTCGGGAGGAAGATCGAGCCGAGGCCGCCCTCCCACCGAATCAGCTCCATCTCGCCACCGAACGAACCGGCGTAGGTGCCGAGGTACCGATCGAGCCCGGCGTCCGCCGCGGCGATCTTCCGGGCCGAGTCGCCCTTGGCGGCGGCAATGGCCGGCGCCATCAGCTCGTACGCCCGCTGCGCCAGCCCGAACGCGTTGCCGTCGATCGCGTTGATCATCGTCACCGTCGCCACCTTGTCTTCCGGCTTGAGCAAGAGCTGCGTCCGGTAGCCGGGGCAACTCCCGCCGTGGCCGACGAACGTCTTGCCGTCCGAGCGCCAGACCTGGAAGCCCAAGCCCCAGGTGGTTTCCCAGGCCGGGTCGACGAAATGGACCCGGTGCATTTCCCGGAGGGTGTTGGCCGAGAGGACCTCCGACCCGCCCCGGCTCAGGAGCCGGAACTGCCACGACGCGAACCGGGCCAGGTCGAGCGCCGTGGACGCGTAGCCCGCCGCCGGCGCGATGCCTTTGGCCTCGTAGAACGGCAGCACTTTCCGATCGCCCTCGCGCTCCCAGCCGCCATAACCGACGGCCAGGCGCTTGCCCCGCTCCTGCGCCGGCATGTCCGAGTAGGTGTCGCGGAGGCCGAGGGGGTCGAGCAGGTTGGCGCGGACGTAGTCGGCGTAGGGACGGCCCGAGGCCGCGGCGACGATCTCGCCGGCCAGCGTCAAGCCGAGGTTGGAGTACTGGAAGTAGGTCTCGGGCCGGTAGAGCATCTCCTGCGACGACACCGCGCTGATGATCTGATCCCGGGTCGGAAACTCGAACGCCGGCGCGCTCCAGTAGGGGTACGCGGCCTCGCGCGGCAGACCGGCCGCGTGGGTCAGGATCCCCTCGATCGTTACCGCGCCGTCCTCCGGCTTCGGGTTCTTGATCGTGAACCAGGGCAGGTGCTTGGCCACCGGATCGTCGAGCCGCACCTTGCCCTGGTCGCGGACCTGCATCAGCGCCACGCTGGTGAACAGCTTCGAGATCGAGCAAATGCTGTAGAGGGTCGACGGCGTGGCCGGGGTCCGGCGCCCGACATCGGCGTAGCCGGTGGCGCCCTGCCAGATCACGTCCTGATCCAGCACCACGGCGGCCGAGATGCCCGGCAGCCGCTTGAAGGCCCGCTCGGCATCGAGCCATTTCTCGAGGACCGTGGCGGCTTCCTTGACGCGGGGATGATCGGCCACCGACTGGGCCGCCGCGGAACTGGCCAGGGTGCCCAGCAGCAGGGCAAACGACGCGATCCGGTTCATCGAGGACTCCTTCGAAAGGTCAGACGTCGCGGTAGACCCGCGTCACGGCCGTCACCACCCGGTCGATTTCGGCCAGGGTGACGCACACGTTGGGGCTCAGGCGGAGGCCGCCGGTGTTGGACCCGATGATGCCGTGGTCCCGATACAGCTTCTCGTGCATCCGGGCCGCGCGCGCCGCCTCGGCCTGGATGACCACCACGCCCAGCCGGAGGCTCGGGTCGGTGGAGGTGACCAGCGGAATGTCGTGGCTTCGGAGTCCGGCCACCAGTCGATCGGTCAGGACCCCGATCCGCTCGGCCATCGCCACGGTCCCGATCCTCTCGTGGAACTCGAGCGCCGCCATCAGGCCGGCGGTGGCCGCGTCGTTCCGTTGCCCCATCGTCTCGAACTTCCGGGCGCCCTTGACCGCCGGGTCCTTCCGGTCGCCCCAGCCGACGCCGATGACGCCGGGCCAGATCCGGTCGAGTCGATTGGAGCGGACGAAGAGGAATCCGATTTCGCGGGGGCCCATCAGCCACTTCTGGGCGCTGACCGAGTAGGAGTCGCATCCCATGTCTCGGACGTCGATGGGCGTCGCCGCAAAGGTCTGGGCGCCGTCGACGTGGGTGTAGATCCCCCGCTCCCGGGCCCAGCGACAGAGCTGGCTGGCGGGCACCTTGAGTCCGGTGGTGTTGGACACGTGCGAGATGGCAATGACCCGGGTGCGCGGCGACACGGCCGCCGTGAACCGCGCCAGCACCTCGGCCTGACTGGTCGGTGCGGTGGCAAAGCCGATCCGGCGGACCTGGAACCCGCGTTGGGCGGCCCGGACGTCCCACGCCACGTTGTTGGTCGGGTGGTTCTGGTCCAGCAGGAGGACCTCGTCGTCGCGCTCCAGCTCGAGGCCGCCGACCACGATGTTGTTCGCCTCGGACGCGTTCCGGACGATCGCGATCTCGTCGCCGTCGGCGTTGATCACCTTGGCGATCCGCTCCCGGACCTTGTCGCGGAGCTGGTTGTACTCGGCCCGGTTCTGGTACGACACGTCGGTGTCGACGTCGCGGGTGGCGCGGATCACGGCCTCGACCACCGATTTCGGCGCGGGACACATGTTGGCGGCGTTGATCGAAATCGTCTTCCCGCCCGGAAGGAACTCCCCGCGGATCTTCTTCCAGCCGTCCTCGTCGAGCGGACTGGCCGGCGGCGGCACGGCTCCGCTCGGCGGGGCGGAACGGTCCGGTGCGAAGCCGTCGGCCGCAGCCTCCGGTACCAGCGGTCCGAGGGCCGCCAGCGCCGAGGCCTGGCCCAGGCGGGTCAGGAACCCGCGGCGCGAATCGCGATCGGTCATGGGGCTCTCGCTCATTTCTCGTCGAGCACCCGGCCGGCGCCGAGGTGGTCGAAGTGGAGGATCGTGTTGAAGACCATGAAGTAGCTCCCGATGGTGGAGCCACGGTAGATCGGGTTGATCGCAAAGAGCACCACGTGCCCCTGGTCCCTCGGAATGTCGACCACCGCCGGCCGCTCGGCAATCTCCGCCCCGCTGTCGAGGAGCCCGGACACGAGCAGGTCCTTCGGTTCGCTGAACCGGATGATGACCCGCGGGCGCGCCGCCGGCGGGATGACGCCGAGCGGGTTACGCAGCTGATCGTCGGTGACCGGCGCGGCTTGCCAGGCCTCCACCTTGGGTCGGGCCGGCAACTCGAAGCGCGGTTCGAGCGCGGGGCGGCCCTGCACGACGTCCGTTTCGTCGGCGCGGCCGCGGCCCGTGGGCCGGCTGCTGGCGTCGCCACTGCGGCGGAAGGACCGCCCGCCGGTGGTGTTGCTGACGCTGAAGCTGGCGCCCTCCTCGCTGTACACGGCCAGGCTGTCGATGATCCCGTATCCGATCGGGCTCCGGGCGTCGACCAGGCGCGAGCGGAGCAGGGTACCGACCACCCGCGACCGGGGCGCCTCGTTGAGCGACACCCCGGCCGTGAGGCCGTACTGCACCGCGAACTCGGCCGTGTTCCCGACGCCGACCAGCACCCCGCCCTTCGAGACGAAGTCGGCGAGGTGCTGGAGCCCGTTCCAGCCGAGCCCGGGCCGGATGTCGTCGGTTTCGTCGATCCCGCCAAGGTTGGGAGTTTCCGGCGTGCTCTTCCAGGGCATCGGGTTCCGCCACATCGGAAGGCCGGAGATGATGGCCTGGCCGGCGGCGCCGCTGATCGGCGGGAAGAGGATCACGTCATACTTGGCGCGGAGGTCCGGGGTGGCGGCCACGTCCTGGACGCTGATGTAATCGAACGGAATCCGGTTGACGTCGAACGCCAGCCGCCACCATCCCTCGGTCTGCGTTCCGGTCCAGGTGTGCAGGATGGCCACGCGAGCGGCCCGGACCGGATGAGTTCGCACGGTCGGGGCGGTCGGAAGGGCGGTGCCGGTCAGGCCGAGGTCGCGGGTGACGCGGTCGAGTTCGGTCGGGTTTACGCCGCGGATCAGGAAGGTGCCCGGATTGAATTTCCTCCCGCCCGCCTCGAACGGTTCCTCGGCCGCTTCGATCTCGGCGGTCCGGAGCTGGAATCGGAGCGTGGCGAGCGCGTTGTCGCCATTGTGGTTGATGGCCACCACCGGACCCGTTCCGCTGACCCCGCCCGGCGCGCGGATCGAGCCGGTGACACGCTCCATGGGTGTGTCGAGCACCTTCGGATCGACCACTCGGACCGCCTGGACGCCAAAGCCCTCGGGGAACGTCCATCCGGTATCGTCGTACGGGTTCTTCTGCGGATCATCCGGCGCCCAGTACTGATAGTCGAGGAGCGCGTCGGCGATTCGCGAGTAGGGCTGATCCATCCGCACCAGGTAGCTGCCCGCCGGGAACGATCGGGTCACCGCACTGTCGGTCGAGGCGCCGGCCGACGCGCCGGGTCGAGCCTTGCGGGCCGGCAGGGTGACGGTAAAGGCGGCGGTGGCTCGGGAAATCTCGACGTGCTGCTTCTGGAGGACGCGAAGCAATTCGGCCTGGGTGCCGGGCCGCCGCTCGTCGGCCGGCAGGACGTAGGCCGCCGGTCCCTCGGTGCGGGCCTTGAGGATAGAGCGCTTGCTCTTCTCGTAGAAGTTCTGGAGGAAGAGCGCCCGGTTGGTGGCGAAGTAGCTGAGCGACACCAGCAGGCCGGTCTGCTGATAGTTGTTGTTGTTGCGGAGCGACCATTTGACCCGGGGCAGCGGGGGGTTCTGCCGGTACCAGGTCCGGGAGGTTTCGCCGGGAGAGAGGGTCCGCTCCAGGGTTTCGGCGCTGCCGCCGTTGCCGAAGGTCTCGTACAACCGGCTGATCCCGTTGTGGGTGGCCGCCATGAACATCAGGTACCCTGGCGACCAAGTGTCGAAGTTCCCGAACGCGAACACGCCGGGCATTCCGTACCGGGTCATTTCCTGGACGTTGTTCCACCCGATCATCTGCCATTCGTTGGTCAGGAGCGGGTCGAGCCAGGCGTTGTAGGGCCCGTCGCCGATGGTGTTGTCGTAGAGGTACGGCACCGACTCGTGGAGATCGTGGATGACCTGCGCCTTCCAGTCGACGTAGGTGTTGAGCACGTTCTCGGACAGCTTGAGCGTCAGCCCCATCGCGTCGCGATTGTTGTCGTGGGCGACGTACTTCCCCCAGTAAATCAGGTTGGGCCAGGTCTCGCCCGGATGGGCCAGGTGCCACTTGAAGAGGTCCACCTGCCGATCCCGGCCGTCCACCTCGACGATCGGCGTGATCAGGGTGATCAGATGGTCGCGGATGTTCTTGACGTAGGGGCTTTCGTCGACCGCCAGCCGGTAGGCCAGCTCCATCAGCGCGGTCGGGGCGCCGGCCTCGGGCGAGTGGATGGTGCCGGTGACGTAGTACACCGGGACCGTCTCCGCCGCGATCGCACGGGCCCGGGCGTCGTTCATGCCGATGGTGCGCGGATCGGCCAGTTGGGCCAGCCGGGCCCGGTTGGCGTCGAGCCGCGCCAGGATGGCCTCCGACGCCACCGCCACCGCGATCATCTCCCGGCCTTCCTCGGTCGTCCCG
>JAEUJH010000079.1 GCA_016794825.1 Gemmatimonadota bacterium | reverse complement strand
GGTGGCGGACACCTGCGGCACCGGTGGCGATGGCGCCGGCACGGTCAACATCTCGACCGCCGCCGCGTTCGTGGCGGCGGAGGCCGGGGTCCGGGTCGCCAAGCACGGGAACCGCGCCACGTCGTCGCGCTGCGGGTCCGCGGACCTCCTCGAAGCGCTCGGTGTCCGACTCGACGTTCCGCCCTCAGTGGCACGCCGCTGTCTCGACCAGACGGGGATCTGTTTTCTGTTTGCCCCGGCCTACCATGCCGGCGTGCGACGAGCCACCCCGGTCCGACAGGCGCTCCGGACCCGGACGGTCTTCAACTTGCTCGGGCCGCTCGCCAATCCGGCCCGGCCCGAGTATCAGGTGATGGGCGTCTACGATCCTCGGCTCGTTCGACCGCTGGCCGAAGCGCTCCGTCGACTCGGGTGTCGAGGCGCGCTCGTGGTCCACGGCAGCGGCCTCGACGAGATCGCGCTCCACGGCCCCACCACGGCGGCCCGCCTGACCGGCGACCTGGTGTCCGACCTGACGATCACCCCGGCCGATTGCGGGCTCGCCCCCGCTCCGCTCGCCGCCCTCGCAGGCGGGGGCCCGGAGGAAGCCGCCGACTGGCTCCTCGGTCTGCTGGCCGGCGCGGGACGCGCCGCCCATCGAGACGCCGTGGCCGCCAATGCCGGCGCGATGCTCTGGATCTCCGGTCTGACGCCCACGTTGCGTGACGGCGCGGCGCACGCGGCCGCGATCCTCGACCGCGGGACCGCGATCGGGCGACTCACCGCGCTGGTGGAGGCGAGCCATGGCGCTTGACGCGATCCTCTCCAGCAAGCGGGTCGAAGTCGCCGGCCGACGGGCGGCCCTCCCGCTCGAGGCCGTGCGGGACGGCCTGACGCCCTCCGCGCGGGATTTCGAGGCCGCGGTCCGCCGACGGCCGGCGTTGATCCTCGAGATCAAGCCGTCGTCGCCCTCCGAGGGACGGCTCCGAGCGGTCGACGATCTCGATGGCGTCATCGCCAGCTACCAGCGTCACGCCGACGCGATCAGCGTCGTCACCGACACCCCGTTCTTCGGGGGGTCGCTCCAGCTCCTCCAGCGGATCTCGGCCGCGGTGAGGCGCCCGGTGCTCTGCAAGGACTTCGTCCTCGATCCCTACCAGGTGTACGAGGCCCGCCGGGCCGGCGCGGACGCGGTTCTGCTGATGCTCTCGGTCCTCGACGACGACGGCTACCGCGCCTGCGCCGCCGCGGCGGCGTCGCTCCGGATGGGGGTGCTGACCGAGGCTCACGACGAGCGCGAAGTGGGCCGGGCCGTGGCGTTAGGCGCCCGGGTCATCGGCCTCAACAGCCGGAACCTCCGCACCCTGGCCGTCGACCTCGACCCCCTGCCCACGCTGGCCCGGAGGATCCCGCCGGGGCCCGTGGTGGTGGCCGAGTCGGGAATCCGATCCCGCGCCGACGTTCGCCGCCTGCTGGGCACCGCCGACGGCTTCCTGATCGGTACCGCGCTGATGCGGGCCCCCGACGTCGATCGGACGGCGCGGGAACTCCGCTACGGATTCACCAAGGTGTGCGGACTCACCCGGCCCGAGGACGCCAACCTCGCCGCGCGCCTGGGCGCGACCCACGGCGGCGTGTTGTTCGCGGCCGAATCGCCCCGGCGGGTCGAACCGGCGGCCGCCGCCCTCGTGACGGCCGCGCCGCTCGCGTGGGCCGGCGTCTTCGTCAACGAGGATCCCCGCCGGATCGCCGCGCTCGTCGACCAGCTGGGCCTGGCGGCGGTCCAACTCCACGGCGAGGAGGACGCCACCGACGTGGCGAGGCTCCGATCCCTGATCCCGCCGACCACCGAGATCTGGCAGGCCGTCCGGGTGGCCGATCAGCGACCCACCATCCCTGCCATCGGCGCCGATCGGCTGCTCTTCGACCGCGCGAGCGACCGTCGCCGCGGTGGCACCGGCCGAGCGTTCGACTGGCGCCTGGTCCAGGGTTTCGACCCCGACCGGGCCATCCTCTCGGGCGGGATCGGCCCCGACAACGCCGACCGAGCCTGCCAGACCGGGTTCGACTTCCTCGACACCAACTCGGCGGTCGAGCTGGCGCCGGGCCGCAAGTCGCCCGAGTTGCTGGCGCGTCTTTTCGCGGCGCGCCGAACCGCCCCCGCTCGCCCGGCCCCGACGCCATGAAGCACGCGACCCGATTCGGCCGCTTCGGTGGCACCTTCGTGCCGGAGATCCTGATGCCGGCGCTCGAGGAGATCGAGGCCGCGTTCCTGGCGGCCCGGGCGGACCCGACCTTTCAGGCCGAGCTGTCCGAGCTGCTGACCCGGTTTGCCGGACGACCCACGCCGCTCTATCGCTGCCGGCGCTTCGGCGGCGGCGACGCGGCGCTCTGGCTCAAGCGGGAGGATCTCCTCCACGGCGGCGCCCACAAGACCAATCAGGCGCTCGGGCAAGGCCTGCTGGCCCGCCGGCTCGGTCGGACCCGCCTGATCGCCGAAACCGGCGCGGGCCAGCACGGGGTCGCCACCGCGCTGACCGGCGCCGTCCTGGGCCTCGAGACGGTCATCTACATGGGGGCCAAGGACGTCGAGCGCCAGCGGACCAACGTCGATCGGATGCGCCTGTTCGGCGCCACCGTGGTTCCGGTCGCGAGTGGCGGCGCCACCCTCAAGGACGCCATCAACGAGGCGCTGCGCGACTGGTCGGCCAGCTACCCGTCGACGCACTACCTCCTCGGCACCGTCGCCGGCCCGCACCCGTTCCCGATGATGGTCCGCGACTTCCAGCGCATCATCGGCGACGAAGCCCGGGCCCAGTTCCTGGAAGCCGAAGGTGCCCTGCCCGACGTCATCGTGGCGGCGGTGGGTGGCGGGTCCAACGCCATCGGGATCTTCACCGCGTTCCTCGACGATCCGGTCGCGATGGTGGGAGTGGAGCCCGCGGGCCTCGGGCTCGACAGCGGTCGGCACGGCGCCACCGTTCTACGCGGCGTCGAGGGGGTGCTCCACGGGGCGCGCACCCTGGTGCTCCAGGACTCCGACGGGCAGATCCGGGAGAGTCATTCGATCTCGGCGGGGCTCGACTACCCGGCCGTGGGGCCCGAGCTGGCCCACCTCCACGCCACCGACCGAGTCCGATTCATGGGTTGCGAGGACCGCGACGCGGTCGTCGCGTTCCGCGACCTGGCTCGGCTCGAGGGCATCGTGCCGGCGCTCGAGAGCGCCCACGCCCTGGCGGTGGCGCGGACGCTCGTCCGACACGGAGAGTTCCGCCGGATCCTCGTCAACCTCTCCGGTCGGGGCGACAAGGACCTGACCACCGTCGCCAACTGGACCGAAACGGCATGAAGGCCACTCGTTACGACCCGATGTTCGCGCGCCTGGCCGAG
>JAEUJH010000028.1 GCA_016794825.1 Gemmatimonadota bacterium | reverse complement strand
CGCCGGTCGCCCTGGCACCGATCGACGAATTCCCGCATGGCCCGGAGGGGATCGACCGTCAGGGCCCGATCGTCGCCCACCATCTCGAGCAGGAGCCCCTCGCGGAGGCCGTACCCGCTGACCGTGATGCCGCGGGCGCCGGTCAGGTCGAGCAGCTCGGCCGTTACCGACAGGCCTGCCAGGATGATGTCGGCGCGCTGGGGGTTGAGCCCCGGCACCTGGGCCCGCTCGGCCGAGGTCTTGGTGGAGAGCCACTCCAGCAGCTGCTCCACTTCGCCGGTCGACACCGACTCGCCGTGGACCGCCTCGGCGACGTCGAATCCGCGCCGGGCCCGGGCCATCCGGCCGAGGTTGGTGAAGGTGCCCCCGGAGCCGATGATGGTGGCCGCCGCCCAGTCGCGGTCGGACACCGTCTTCTTGAGGCGTTTCCGCACCCAGGCGCGGAGGCTGGCCACCTCGCGGGGGGTGGAGCGTTCGCCCGGGAGCCACATTTCGGTCAGCCGGACGGCACCGAGCGGCAGCGAACTGGTCAATTCGACGAGGCCGTTGACCGCGCCGATCAGCTCCAGGCTGCCGCCCCCGATGTCGGCGATCAGGGCGCGCCGGTCGACCAGGGAAAAGTGATGAGCGACCGAGCGGTAGGAGAGGTTTGCTTCGGCGTCGCCCTCGATGACGTCGAGGGTAATGCCGGTTTCCTTCCGGACTCGCTTGACGAAGAGCGCGCCGTTCCGGGCTTCCCGGACGGCCGAGGTGGCGACCGCCCGGATCTTGGTGACCCCCCGCCGGTCGGTAACCTCCCGCATCCGGCGGAGCGCCAGGATGGCGCGGTCCATGGCGTCGGGATCGAGGTGGCCGGTGGCCGCCAGGCCGGACGCCAGGCGGGGCTGGTCCTTGACCTCGTCGATGATGCGAAGCCCGCGGACCTGGTCGTACTCGGCGACGGATAACCGGATCGAATTGGAACCGACATCGATGGCGGCAATGCGCTCGGGCGTGCCGCCGTCGGGGGTGGGGTCTTTGGGGGAGGTCTGGGCCGCCGTCGTCACTGGGTTCCGAAATGCTCCGCGTGGTGCTTGATCGACTTGCCTTCGACCAGGAAGACTACATCCTCCCCGATGTTCGTCGCCAGGTCGCCGATCCGCTCCAGGTTCCGGGACACCAGGAGGAGTCCCATGGCCGCCCCGATCGAGTGGGGATCCTCCATCATGTGGGTGAGGAGGATCCGGAACACCGACCGGTTGAGGGCGTCGACCTTGTCGTCCCGGAGGCAGACTTCCCGGGCCGTGGCCGAATCGCCGCGGACGAAGGCCTCGAGCACGTCCGAGAGCATCTCCCGCGCCACCCGGGCCATCTCGACGATTTCCGGCTCCGGGGTGATCGGCCGACTCTGCATGATACGCTCGGCAGATTGCGCGATGTTCACGGCATGGTCACCAACACGTTCCAGATCGTTGGAGATCTTGATGGCCGACACCAGCAGTCGGAGATCCTTGGCCATCGGTTGCTGCAGGGCCAGGAGGTTGAGGCACTTTTCCTCGATCTCCACCTCCATCGCGTCGATCACGCTGTCGCCCGCGATGACCTGGCGGGCCTTTTCGGGATCGCGTTCCAGAAGGGCTTCGATCGCGAGCTGGACGGCGGCTTCCGCCTCGCCGGACATGGTGAGGAGGCGGACCTTGACCTGGCTCAGCTCGTCGTGAAAGTGCCGGTGGCCTTCCTGGCTCATCCGAATCTCCCGGTGATGTACGCTTCCGTCCGCTCGTGTTTGGGAGCGGTGAAGATCTGGGTCGTGACGTCGAACTCGATCAGGCGGCCGGCGTCGAAGAAGCCGGTCATGTCGGACACCCGGGCCGCCTGCTGCATGTTGTGGGTCACGATGACGATGGTGTACTGCCGCTTGAGCTCGAAGATCAGCTCCTCGATCCGCTGGGTGGCGATCGGGTCGAGCGCCGAGCAGGGCTCGTCCATCAACAGCACGTCGGGCCGGTTGCCGAGCGCCCGGGCAATGCAGAGCCGCTGCTGCTGGCCTCCGGAGAGTCCGGTGGCCGGTTGGTCGAGCCGGTCCTTGACCTCGTCCCAGAGCGCCGCCTGCCGGAGACACTGCTCGACGACCTCCGGAATCTCGCGGCGGGGCACCAGGGCGTTGAGCCGGGGGCCGTAGGCCACGTTGTCGAAGATCGACTTCGGGAACGGGTTCGGCCGCTGGAAGACCATCCCGACCTGGCGCCGGAGGGTGACGAGGTCGGTGCCCGGGTCGAAGACCGACATCCCGGCCACTCGGATTTCGCCCCGATATCCCGCGCCCGGAATCAGATCGTTCATCCGGTTGATCGAGCGGAGGAACGTCGACTTGCCACAGCCGGACGGCCCGATGATGGCCGTGACCGACCGGGCCTGCATCCGGATCGAGATGTCGAACAGGGTCTGGCGCGGGCCGTAGCTGAACGAGAAATCCCGTGCCTCGAGCGCCGTCTCGGGCGGCGTGGTCTGGGTGCCGGCGGCGCGGTCGGGGTGGATCGCGGTCATCCGAACCGCCCGGTAATGTACGCCTCGGTCCGTTCCTGGGTCGGGGCGGTGAAGATCTGCTTGGTCGCGCCGGTTTCCACCATCGTGCCAAGGTAGAAGAACGTGGTCGTGTCCGATACCCGGGCGGCCTGCTGCATGTTGTGGGTGACGATGATGATGGTGAACTGCTGCTTGAGGTTGAAGAGCAGTTCCTCGATCCGCTGGGTGCCCTGCGGGTCGAGCGACGCGGTCGGCTCGTCGAGCAGGATGACCTCGGGCGACGGCGCGATCGTCCGGGCAATGCAGAGGCGCTGCTGCTGCCCGCCCGACAGGGCCACCGCGCTCTGCCGGAGCCGGTCCTTGACCTCGTTCCACAGGCCGGCCTGCTGGAGCGCCCGTTCGACGATGGCGTCGATTTCGGCCCGGTTGTGCCGAGCGCCGACCTTGAGCCCGGCCGCGACGTTCTGGTAGATCGACATCGTCGGGAACGGGGTCGGCTTCTGGAACACCATGCCCACCCGACGGCGGAGCTGGGTCAGGCTGACCCGGGAGCCGTAGATGTCGTCCTGCCCCAGGACCACCCGGCCGGTGACGTGGCCGCCCACCACCTCGTGCATCCGGTTGAGGGTCCGGAGGAAGGTGGACTTGCCGCACCCCGACGGGCCGATCAACGCGTGGACCCGGTTGGCCTCGAATCCGAGGGTGACGTGCTTGACGGCCGCGAAGGTCCCGTAGAACGCGGTCAGGTCCGTGGCCCGGATCAGCTCGCGGCCGCTGGCCGGGACCGGCGCCGGGTCGGGAAGGGAAACGGTCGCGGGAGTCATCAGGCTATTGGCGGACATCGAAACGTTGCCGGGTGGCGAGCCGGGCCAGCAGGCTCAGGGTCAGAACCACCATGATCAGGACCAGGGCCGTGGCCCAGGCGATCCGGTGCCAATCGTCGTACGGGCCGGTGGCGTAGGTAAAGACGGTCAGGGGCAGGGCGGCCATCGGCTGATTGAGGTCGCGGCTCATGTACTGGCTCCCGAGCGCGGTGAACAGGAGCGGCGCCGTTTCGCCGGCCACCCGGGCAATGGCCAGGAGGCTCCCGGTTACGATCCCGGGGAGGCAGGTCCGCACCACCACGCTGACGCTGGTCCGCCACCGCGGATAGCCGAGCGCCAGCGCCGCCTCCCGGAGCGAATGGGGGACCAGCTTGATCATTTCCTCGGTGGTCCGCATGACCATCGGGATCATGATCATGGCCAGCGCCACCGAGCCCGCCAGGCCGGAGAAGTGCTTCTGCCGGGCCACGATCATGGTCCATGCGACGACACCGATGACGATCGAGGGGGTCCCGTTCATGACGTCGGCGACGAACCGTGCCACGGTGGCGAGCCGGTTTCTGGGGAACTCGGCGCAGAACATCCCGGCCCCGATCCCGATCGGGAGGCCGATCAGGGCCGCGACCCCCACCATCATCAGGGTTCCGACGATGGCGTGCGCCACGCCGCCGCCGGTCTCGCCGGCGGGCACCGGCAGCGCCGTGAAGAACTCGAAGTTGATGCTCCCCGCGCCCCGGGCAATCAGGGTGCCGAGGATGAGCAGCAGCGGCGCGACGGCCACCACCACGGCGGCCACCATCAGGCCGA
The DNA here is from genome assembly GCA_016794825.1 of Gemmatimonadota bacterium. GTDB lineage: Bacteria > Gemmatimonadota > Gemmatimonadetes > Gemmatimonadales > GWC2-71-9 > SHZU01. The sequence continues at coordinate 966 of JAEUJH010000028.1, read as the reverse complement.
CCATGATCCGGCTCTTCCACCGGCGCCAGACGAGGCGGTTCATACGCCCTGCCCCCCGCTGGCCTGACCGCGCGATACCCGCCAGATCAGCAGCCGCGCCAGCCCGTTGACGATGACCGTCACCACGAACAGCGCCAGCGCCACGTAACTCAGCGCGGCGTAGTGAATGTCGCTGGCCGCCTCGGTGAACTCGTTGGCGATGACCGCCGCCATGGTGTACCCCGGCGCGAACAGCGACGTCGCGATCTCGTGCCGGTTGCCGATCAGCATGGTGACCGCCATCGTCTCGCCGAGGGCTCGACCGAGGCCGAGGATGACGGCGCCGACGATCCCGGACCGGGCGTAGGGAACGACCGCGGTCCAGGCCGCCTCCCACCGGGTGGCGCCGAGCCCCAGGGCGGCTTCGCGCTGGCTGGCCGGGACGGCCATCAGGACCTCACGCGACACCGACATGATGTACGGCATGACCATAATGGCCAGGATGATCCCGGCCGCGAGCATCGAGTTGCCGTAGATCGGTCCCTGGAAAAACGGTAGGAACCCGAGGACGTCGCGGAGGAACGGAAAGACGTGCTCCTTGAGCACGGGGATCAGGACGAAGATGCCCCAGAGGCCGTACACCACGCTCGGAATGGCGGCCAGCAGTTCGATCACGAACGAGACCGGCTGGCGGAGCCACTTGGGCGAGAACTCGGTCAGGTAGATCGCGACGCCGAGCGAGAGCGGCACCGCGATGACGAGGGCGATCGCCGCGGAGGACAGGGTGCCGACGATGAGGGGAAGCGCTCCGAACTCCTCGGCCACCGGGTCCCAGGTGCTGCCCGAGATGAAGTCGAGTCCGTACCGTTCGATGGCCAGGCGGGATCCGACCCAGAGTTCCCAGACCAGGAACCCGAGCAGGGCGGGAACCGCCAGCACCGCGACGGTGAGGGCCACCTTGAAGACGGTGTCCCCGACGGCGCGGCC
>JAEUJH010000975.1 GCA_016794825.1 Gemmatimonadota bacterium | reverse complement strand
CGAAGGTCGGGCGGAAGCGCCAGCGGCCGACTGGTGAGCGAGAGCTGCCCGGGCGGCCCCCGCTTGGTGATCAGGTCGGGAACGAGGCGACCGAGCCGCTCGACCACCGTCTCGCCGAGGCGCATGACCTCATCGGGCCGCACGGGGCCGGCCGTCGCGGTGTCGATCCGGAGGTCGACTCGGAAGGTGGCCAGGAGCGACGGGATGGCCAGCCCGGCGGCGGGCGGGAGTTCGGCGGCCGGATGGCGGTCCGCCAGGGTCGGGGTCGCGTCGAGGTCCACGATCATCGGCGCAATGGGCGGGAGGATCCGACCGCCCCCCGCCAGGGACCCGCTGATCCGATGGCCCTCGAGCCACGGACCCGGAACCCCGGCCCGGCGGGCGAGTTGGGGGGCCCGTTCACCGGCCAGGACCAGCGCGTCGGCCGCGATCGTCGCTCCCGAACCGAGCCGAACCGCCCAGACCCGCTCGGTCCCGGGGCCGATTTCGGTGATGGTGTCGGGCACGATCGAGCCGCCGTCGCTCCGGGTGGTTCCGAGCAGCCAGCGCCGGAGGGCCCGGGCGTCGACCCATCCGGCGCGGCGGACGTGAACGCCGAGGCAGGCCGCCGGACCCAGGAACGGGAAGGCGGCTCGAAGGGGAGCATCGGCCAGGAGGTCGAGACCGTCCGGCACCCCCCGGAACCCGGTGGGCGGCGATGGCAGGTACCAGTCGGTGGTGGCGTGTTCGCGGAGGGGGCCAAAGCCCTGGCTGGCGTGGCGGCCGGCGGCGCTCTGCAGCGCGGCGCCGAGTTCGGGGCGGGTGGTGACGAAGAGCTGCCCGCGTCGATTGCCCGAAAAGGCGGCGGCGCTCTCCCGTTGGAGGGCTTCGAGCCGATCGATCCCGTCGGCCGCCAGGCGGCTCAGGGCCTCGTCGCCCCCGGGCCACCAGCCGGAGTACCAGACCGAATCCACGACGGGTCCGGCGTTGACGGGCTCCCGTTCCTCGACCAGGGTAACGGCGAGGCCGGCGGCAGCCAGCGCCCGGGCGGCCGCGGCGGCGGCGAGCCCGGAACCCGCGACGATGACCTGCTCGCCCCGAACCACTGATCTGGTTCCTCGGATCTCTCCCGGATTGACTGGCGCCGCCCGGGGTGGTTACACTGTTGCCCCTGAAGGGGAGTAGCTAATCCGCCGAGACAGGCGGACGCGCCAATCGTCAAGACTGTCGGCCCCCGGCCGGCACGGTTGCCGCGGGCAGAGGATCGCTCCAGCGAGACCTTCGTCGATCGCCTGCGTGTGTGGGCGGTAGGACGAAGGTTTCGCTTTTTTCTTGCACAGCCCGGAGAGGAGTGCCAGGAGTTGCAGTATGAATAACGCCAAGACGTTCGCTCTGATGGCCGGCCTGATGGCCCTGTTTCTGGCGATCGGCCAGTTGATCGGCGGCAGCCAGGGGTTGATCATGGCCCTGGTGGTCGGCTCGGCCATGAACTTCATCATGTACTTCTTTTCGGATAAGATGGTGCTCCGGATGTACGGGGCCCGGGTGGTGTCCGAGCAGGAGGCGCCGGAGCTGTACCAGATGGTCGATCGACTCCGGCAGCGGGCGGGCCTGCCCATGCCGGTCGTGGCGGTGACCGACCAGGACCAGCCGAACGCGTTCGCCACCGGGCGGAGCCCCGAAAAGGCGGTCGTGGCCGTCACCACGGGGTTGCTCCGGATGATGCCGCGCGACGAGATCGAGGGTGTCATTGCCCACGAACTCGCGCACATCAAGAACCGCGATATGTTGATCTCGACGGTGGCGGCGGGCATTGCCGGCGCGATCGGGTACCTTCCCCTCTTGGCCCTTGGTAGTCGGGACGACGAGGAGGGCGGCCACCCGATCGCCGGCCTGGTGGCCGTGATCCTCGGTCCGCTCGCGGCGGCGATCATCCAGATGGCGGTGTCGCGCCAGCGCGAGTTCGAGGCCGATCGGGTCGGGGCCGAAATTCTCGGCCGGCCGCTGCCGCTGGCCAACGCGCTCCGGCGGCTCGACCACCTGGCGCATCAGATTCCGATGAACGTGGCCCCGGCGGCCGCGCCGCTGGCGCAGGTCAACCCGCTGGCCGCAATGGGAGGTGGCATGGCATCCTGGTTCTCGACCCATCCGCCGACCGAGCAGCGCGTGGCGCGGTTGGTGGCGCTGGCGGGCGGCCGGTAATCGAGTGAGTCATTCGAGCGAGTGGTTCATCTTCGGCGGCGTGGCGCTCGCGCTCCTCGCCGCCGATTTGTTCATCATGAATCGGAAGGCGCATGTCCTTTCGATTCGGGAAGCATCCATCTGGAGCGCCATCGTCGTCGCCACGGCGCTCGCCTTCGGCGGGTTCGTCTACTACCTGAGCGGGCCGACGGCGGCGCTCGAGTACTACACGGGTTACCTGGTCGAGTTGTCCCTGTCGGTGGACAACCTCTTCGTCTTCATCCTGATCTTCTCGTACTTTGCGGTCCCGGCGGAGGCTCATTCGAAGGTCCTCAACTGGGGCATCTTCGGCGCGGCCATCATGCGCGGCATCATGGTCGTCGCCGGCACGCTGGTCCTCAACCGGTTCGAGTGGCTGTTCGTGGTCCTGGGCGTGGTCCTCCTCTTCACGGCCGCCAAGATGTTCCGGGCCGAGGACGAGCGGATCGAGCCGGAAAAGAACCCGCTGGTCCGGTTTGCCCGGCGGGTCATTCCGATGTCGGGGGCCTACGAGGACACCAAGTTCTTCGTCAAGACCCATCGGGGCTGGGTGGCCACGCCGCTCCTGCTGGTGGTGCTGGTCATCGAATGGACCGACGTGGTGTTCGCGATCGACAGCATTCCGGCGATCTTCGCGATCACCCGCGATCCGTTCATCGTCTACAGCTCGAACATTTTCGCGATCCTCGGCCTGCGGGCGATGTTCTTCGTGCTGGCTGATGCGATGGGCCGGTTCGTCTACCTCAAGCCGGGCGTCGGACTCATCCTCGGGTTCGTCGGGATCAAGATGATCCTGAGCCAGTGGGTCCACCTGCCGGTGGCGCTCTCGCTCGGGGTGATCCTCACGGTCCTGATCGGATCGGTGGGCTTGTCGTGGTGGCGGTTGCGGAGCAACCCCGCCACCTGACCGGGAGGTCCCGATGATCGATCCGATTGCCCTGACCCGCGACCTCTGCCGGATCCCCTCGCCGAGCGGGCAGGAGGCGGCGGTGGTCGATTTCATGGCCGGGCGCCTGAGCGAGTTGGGCTATCGGGTCACCCGGCTCCCGGTGGCCCCGGGCCGGGACGTGCTCTACGCCATCCTCGACGCCCCGGTGGTGGTCTTCTCGACCCACCTGGACGTGGTCCCGCCGGACCTCGAGTTCCGCGAGGATGACGAGTGGCTCCACGGCCGGGGCACCTGCGACGCCAAGGGCATCGCGGCCGCGATGGTGGCGGCCGCCGAGCGGCTGCGGGCGGCGGGCGAGCGGCGGATCGGCCTGCTGTTCGTCGTCGGCGAGGAGACCGGCGGCGACGGCGCCCAAGCGGCCAACGCGCTGGAGCCCAAGGGCCGGTTCCTGATCAACGGCGAGCCGACGGAAAACCGGCTCTCGATCGGCCAGAAGGGGGCGGTGGCGTTCGAACTCTTGGCCACGGGCAAGGCGGCCCACTCCGCCTATCCCGAGGAAGGGCACTCGGCCATCGACGACCTCCTCGACGCGATCGCCCGGATTCGGGCCCTGGTCCTGCCGACCGACCCGCTCCTCGGCACGACCACGCTGAACGTCGGGCTGATCACGGGTGGGGTCGCCGCCAACGTGATTCCGCCGGCGGCCAGCGCCACGCTGATGTACCGGACCGTCTCCGATCAGGCCGAACTCGAGGCCCGGGTCCGGGCCGCCGCCGGGCCGGGACTTTCCCTCCGCCGGCTCTTCGGATTCGGGCACGTCCGCTCGCCCGCGCTCGACGGGTGGGACACGACCACGGTCAAGTTCGCCTCCGACCTGGCTCACCTGACGCCGTGGGGCACCGGCTATCAGCTCGGGCCCGGGACGATCAAGGTCGCCCACACGGCCGGGGAGCGGATCCGGAAGGCCGAGCTGCTCGAGGGCGTCGATCGATTCGTCGAACTGGCCCGCCAACTGCTTCGTTAGGCGGCCCCGCGGGCGGGGTCGCCGGACCCGAGGAACGTCCGCCATGCGCACCCACACCGGCTATCTCTGGTTCACCACCACCCACCGGCAGGAGCTGATCGACATCACCGATCAGGTCGCCGCCCAGGTGGCCGACAGTGGCGTCACCGACGGCATGGTCCTGGTGTCGGCGATGCACATCACCGCGTCGGTCTTCGTCAACGACCACGAGTCGGGGCTCTGGCACGACATCTTGGCCTGGCTCGAGGGCACGGTGGCGCCGTGGGCGCCGGATCGGTACCGCCACAACGAGACCGGCGAGGACAACGCGGCGGCCCATCTCCGGTCGCTGACCGTGGGCCACGAGGTCATCGTCCCGATCACCAAGGGGGCCCTCGACCTGGGGCCCTGGCAGCGGGTGTTCTACGGCGAATGGGACGGGCAGCGTCGGAAACGGGTCATCGTGAAGGTGATGGGGATCTGATCGGACCCGTGTCGGTCCGTCACGACCGGGCCCGGCCGGGCCCGTGTCATTCCGTCATGACAATCCAGCCGGGCCGCCCGTAACTCCTTGCGACGCGCGGGTGACGCGGATCGGGGCCGGGGGGTATAAGCATTGCCCGTGGCACGGTTGGGCCTCGGGCACGATCCCACCACCGTGGGAGTGCGCCCGCACCGAAGACGAGTCCGATGCCCGCCCAGCGGCCCTCCGGGGCCGCCGGGCCATACCTGGAGGAGATGATGACGGCTTTATCGCGGCGGTTCCTGACGATGGCGGCCCTGCTGCTGGCGGGGTGCGGTGGCGCCACCGATCCCGACCCGGCGGGGCCCCCGCCGCTCCTGGAACGGCTGCCCCGCAACCTCTCCGGTGCCGAGACGGCGGCGATCGCGGCGTCGAACGGATTCGCGTTCGACCTCCTGGGCCGGGCCACCGCGGCCCAACCCGGCGCCAACGTCTTCCTCTCGCCGCTGTCGGTCACCATGGCGCTCGGGATGGTGATGAACGGCGCGCGGGGCGAAACCCGCGACGCGATGGCCACGACCCTCGGCTTCGGCTCCCTGCCCCAGGCCGACATCAACCAGGGCTATCGGAGCCTGATCGATCTCCTCTCCGACCTCGACTCGGAGGTCGAGTTCACGATCGCCAACTCGCTGTGGACCCGGCAGGGCTACCCGGTGCTGGCGCCGTTCACCGTCGACGCCCGTCAATATTTCGACGCCGAGGCCCGCTCGCTCGACTTCGGGTCGCCCGGCGCGGTCGACGTGATCAACGACTGGGTCAAGACCAAGACCAACGGGAAGATCCCGACCATCCTCAACTCGATCCGTCAGGAAGAAATCCTCTTCGCGGTCAACGCGATCTACTTCAAGGGGCGGTGGCGGACCCAATTCAAGCCGGCCGACACCCGCCCGGGGACCTTCACCAAGGCCAGCGGCGGATCGCAGTCGGTGTCGTTCATGCATCGCACCGAGGACACCCCGTACTTTCGCGGCCAGGACTTCGAGTTGGTCGACCTCTGGTACGGCGCGGGAGCGCACACCCTGACCGTCATCCTGCCCGCCGCGGGCACGACGGCCGCCGCGCTGGCCACCCGGTTCACGGCGGGGGAGTTCGCCGCGGCGGTGGGCTCGCTCCACACCACCAAGGTCGACCTCGCGTTTCCCAAGCTTCGGCTGGAGTACCAGCGGTCGCTCGGCCAGGACCTGATCGCGCTCGGGATGGGGGTCGCGTTCAGCGAAGGGGCCAATTTCCGGGGCATCGCCGACGACGATCTGGTGATCACCCGGGTCGACCACAAGACCTTCGTCGACATCAACGAAGAAGGCACGGAGGCGGCCGCGGCCACCAACGTCGGGGTCGGCGTCACCAGTCTGCCCCAGACCGTCACCGTCCGCGTCGACCGGCCGTTCCTGGTGGCGATTCGGGAGCGGCTTTCCGGTACCATTCTCTTCCTCGGCCTGGTTGCCGAGATTCCGACCACCTGAGGAGGCCGCCCGTGCGCGCCTGGTTCGCCATCGTCTCGCTGTTCATCGTCGGCTGCTCGACCGGTCCCGACCGGGACGAGGCCTTCCTCGCGGCCAAGGCTCGCTGGGCCGCGCAGAACGTCTCGAGCTATGAGATCGTGGTTCGGCGGAGCTGCTTCTGCGCCACGACCGATCCGGTCAAGGTGACGGTGGTGAACGGGCAGGTGACGGCACGGGTCTTTACGACCGATGGCCAACCAGTGCCCGCCAACCTGATCGCCTACTATCCTGACGTCCCCGGCCTGTTCGACCTGGTCGAGGACGGCTACGATCGGGCCGCCTCGATCAACGTGACGTTCGACGCGCAGTACGGTTTTCCGGCGTCGACCGTCATCGACTACGTCGCCAACGCCGTCGACGACGAGGTGGCCATCAGCGCCACCGGGTTCGTCAAGCAGTAGCCCGCCGGATCCTCAGGGCACCGCGCCGAGGAGACTGTCGAGCAGTTCGCGGCCCCGCGCCACGGTGGCGGCGTGGTGGGGGTCGCGGACCAGGTTGACCAGGTCAGCCCCCTCGGCCGCCAGCGGGAAGAGCCGCTCGACCCCCTTGAACACCTGATACTGCATCGCACCGAGCACGACGCTGAAGCTCGAGTCTCCCTCGTGGAAGAGCGACGACACCGCGGGCTCGGCCGGGGTCGTGGAGTCGAGCCAGTACCGATCGAGCCCCGGCGCCATCGTCGCCGGGGCCGGCACTCCCGCCAGTTCGAGCACGGTGGCCGGCACGCTCCGCAGCGACACCGTCGAGTCAATCCGCCGGCCGGACGGCACCTTGGCCGGGTAGCGGATCACCAGGGGAATCCTGAGCACGGCAGGGTTGACGCTGTGAGCGTGGGTGAACTCGCCCCGTTCGCCGTGTTCCTCACCGTGGTCGGCGGTCACCACGACGATCGTGCGATCGAGCTCGCCGCGGCGGGCCAGTTCGTCGAAGAGCAGCGCCAGCGATCGGTCGACGGCGGCCACCGAGGCATCGTAGCGGTCCCGTTCCGCCTGACGGACCTCCGGCGCCATTCGCTTGCGGGAGCCCTGGTGGAGGATGGTTTCCCGGAGGCGGTAGTCGGCGCGGCGGTAATCCGAAGGGCCGGCGGCGGCGAACCGGGTCACGTCGCCGGGCTCAGGCAGGTAGGGCTCGTGCGCGTCCCAGTAGTTCAGGAACGCGAACCAGGGCCGATCGTCCTTCTCCTTCAGCCACGACAGGAACGAGGCGGTGACTGCGGGCGCCCGTTTCCTGGCGATGATGTCATGATACCCGAGGAGCCTGCGGACCCGCGGACGCAGTACCGCCGAGCGGACCACCGACGACGCCATCAGGACTTCGCTCGGCACCGTTGGATAGTCGTCGTACCGCTCGAAACCCCGGGCCAGTCCGAACTCCCGGTTGACGAACCGGAGGTTGGCGACGAACCCGGCCGTCCGATAGCCGGCGCCTCGAAGGACCTCGGCGATGGTCGGGTAGGCGTCGTCGAGCGGCGTCCGGAAGCCGCCGCTCAGCTCGTGGGCGTGTCGACCGGTGAACAGGCTGCCGTGAGAGGGGAGCGTCCACGGCGCCGTGGCATACGCCTGGTTGAACACCACGGCCGAGGGGGCCAGGGCGTCGAGCGCATCGCTGGTTCGGCGGGGATAGCCGTAGAGATGCAGCGCGTCGGCGCCTTCGGTGTCGAGCACCAGGAGCAGGACGTTGGGGCGGTCGCCCGCGGGCCCGCTCGGGCCGCCGCCAGGCCGGAGCACGAGTCCGACCGGTACTCCGAGGAGCACCACGCCGGCCAGCGCGGCGTTCCACCGCCAGAGCCGCCTCGGGTCCGGCGCCGGCCGGTGGCGGAGGACCTGCCACGCGCGGAAACCGAGCCCGAGCGCCAGGAGGACGCAGGCATATCGATCGAGTCGGTTGGCGAACAGCGCCATCGAGAGCGCCGCGCCCGCGGCCAGCGCGCCCGCCAGGACGCCCCATCGGTGCCGGACCGGCACCACCGCGAGGACGACGGCCAGCCCCACGGCGCCGAGTCCGAACACCGTGGCCTCGGCCACCGGGGCCATCCACCAGAACTGGAGGCCGAAGCCCTTGGCGCCGTTGAACCCGAGCTTGGCGATCACGGTGGCCGCCGCCTCGAGCACGCCGGTGGCGAGCCCGGCCGTCACGCCCGCGGCGATCGCGATGGACCAGAAGGCCGGATCGGATCGGGGTTCCCTGTTCGGTTCAGCCGTCATCGAAGCCCCACGTCGCAGTGACCTGAAAAGCACACGAGGCGCCCCGAAGGACGCCCCGCGTCGCGCCTGCCCCTACTCGGAGGACTTCCGGGCGGGGCGCGATGAGTCGTGCTGTGGTCAGTTGGGGGCTCGAGTCCCCAACCCCGCGTAGTTCCGCCGCGCCCCGAACGCCTGGCTCTCGAGGGGGAACGGCCTGGTGTTGTCGACCGCGGCCACCCACTGCCGGATCGAGCCTGGAAACGGAGCGGTCACGGCCCCGCGACCGAACGGGTCGGTGTACCAGACCGTCGGCCCGCCCCGATTGGTGATCGTCGTCTGGTTGAAGTAGGTCTCCCGTTGCACGCCGTTGAACCCGGACCGGGGATCGTCGAACGCCATCGCGGCCACCTGACCGTAGTTGGTGCTCCAGTCGCAGATCCCGCCGCGGGCCCGATCGCCGTTCGACTCGACCAGGTAGCAGGCATCGATGGTGCGACCGAGCGAGCCGACGCGCCCCGGGTCATGATAGCGGCTTGGTGAGAATACCGCGAAGTGGGGATCGAAATACGCCACGGTCTGCCCCGTGGGCGACGTCAGGTAGTTGGCGGTAATCCAGTCCTCGTAAAGACCGAGGCTGTACTGCGACCACTGACCCGACGGCACCAGCACGAACTGCTGCACGCACGTCCAGTCCGGGATGAACCGGACCCCGCCACCAGCCGGGGAACCAGCCGGTACGGCCGGGCCCGCCGACACCACGGTTCGCTTGTCGCAACTGCGGACGAACTGGCCGGGTTTGCCGATCGCCGACATCACCGTGGCATGGAGTTCGGTGCCGTCGTCGCACCGGACGTGGTAGGCCAGTTCGTGGAGGTTGTTGGTGAAGGCGTCGGCGGAGTGAGTGCCCTGGTGGATCTTGATCAGGAAATCGCAGCGCACCCCGAGATCGACCCGGCCGCCGTTGAGCGACCGCTGGAGCATGACCCGGTTTTCCCACTCGATCTTGTGACCGACATGATCTTCGTGCCGGGTCAGGCCGGGGTCGAACGCCGCCAGGGCCTCGTTGGCCAGACCGAACGGCACCTTCCCGACCGACGCGAAGAGCGCCGACCCCGAGGGGTCGCGACCGTGCTCGTGGCCAAACGAACATCCGGAGCGATCGACGGGAGGATGCCAGGTCGGGTAGAGCTTGCCGTCGGGGCCGCGGACCGAGTAGCCGTCGTGAATCGACTTGGAGCATTCGCCCGGCTTGCCGGGCTGCCAGATCCCGTACGCCTGCGACCGTCCGGTGGCGGTCCGGGCCTCGTCGATCGAGGGATCGCTCGGGCCGGCGCCCTGATCGGGCGCGGAGCACGCGAGGGCCAGCGGGAGGGTGAGGGTCGCGAGAGAACGGATCCGCATGTACGCACTGTAGGGCTTGGCTGATGGCCCCGCAATTCCGAAAATTCCGACGCCGTCGCGGTTTCGGACAGCGGGCTTGCCGAGGACGTGCAGTGCCGTTCGCGTTCGGCCTCCCGGGCCCGCCCGGCGGACCCGATCCGTGCAACGTCCTGCGGCTCCGGACCCCTTTAGCTGGCCCGGTGCCAAAATGCTAGAACGCTCGACGGGACCGACGACGGTCCGCCGTCGGTCCTTCCCCCGTCGTCGCCGCCGGGCGAAATTGTCCAGCGCCGACCGCCGTACGTCTCCAACCCGAGGCTCCCCTCCCCCGGATGCATTGGCTCGACTGGCTGGTCCTCGTGGGAACGCTCGGTTTCATCGTCGCCCACGGGGTCTGGAAGACTCGCAACGCCGCCACATCCGACAGCTACCTCCGCGGCGGTCACGACGGCCGCTGGTGGGCCGTCTGCCTCAGCGTCATGGCCACCCAGGCCAGCGCGATAACCTTCCTGAGCACTCCCGGGCAGGGCTACGCCAACGGCATGGGATTCGTCCAGTTCTACTTCGGCCTGCCCCTGGCCATGCTGGTGGTGAGCTTCGTCTTCATCCCGCTCTACTACCGGTGGCAGGTCTACACCGCCTACGAATTCATCGGCAAGCGGTTCGATCGGCGGACCCGGCTGTTGACCGCCGGCCTGTTCCTGATCCAGCGGGGACTGGCCGCCGGGATCACGATCTACGCCCCGGGCATCATCCTGAGCAAGATCCTCAACTGGCCGCTCTCCTGGACCTGCATCCTGACCGGGACGCTGGTGATCATCTATACCACGACCGGCGGGGCTCGCGCCGTCGGGGTCACCCACAAACAGCAGATGGCGGTGATGTTCGCGGGGTTGTTCATCGCCTTCGGACTCACGGTCCGGTCGCTTGGCGACCACGCGTCGTTCACCGAAAGCCTGCAGCTGGCCGAATTGCTCGGCCGGCTCGAGGTCATCGACCTGTCGTGGAACCCGGAAACCCGCTACACCCTGTGGAGCGGGCTGATCGGCGGCTTCTTCCTCCAACTGGCGTACTTCGGAACCGACCAGAGCCAGGTCCAGCGCTACCTGGGTGGCGAGAGCGCGGGACAGGCGCGACAGGGCATGCTCTGGAACGGGGTCCTCAAGATCCCGATGCAGGCGTTCATCCTGCTGACCGGAGTGCTGGTGTTCGTGTTCTATCTCTTCAACCGCCCGCCGGTCCACTGGAATCCGGCCAACGTGGCGGCGCTGGCGGCGGTGACGGATTCGTCGGTCCAGACCCGGCGGGACGAGATCGCCGCCCGCCAGGCCGCGGTGAGCGACACGGTCCGACGCCAGGCCGCCGCGTTCGTCGCCGCCCGGCGGGCCAACGACGAGGCCGCGGCCACCCGCCTCGGCCCCGAACTGCGGGCCACGCTGGACCGGGAGAAGACCGTTCGCGACGAATTTCGGACCCTGGTGGCCGAGGCCGTGCCCGGGGCGGAGCCGGTCGACACCGACTACGTGTTCCTCTCCTACATCCTCGACCACCTTCCGGTCGGGATCATCGGCATCCTCCTGGCCATGATCTTCTCGGCCGGGATGAGCAGTACCAGCGCCGAGCTGAGCGCCCTCGCCACCACGGCGGTGGTCGACGTCTGGGCGGAAAAGCGCACCGACGAGCAGCAGGTCCGGGTCACCCGCTTTGCCACGGTCGGATTCGGCCTGCTGGCGCTCGGATTCGCCGCCCTGTTTTCGCTCTATGACAACCTGATCCAGGCCATCAACGAAATCGGCTCGGTGTTCTACGGAACGCTGCTCGGGGTCTTCCTGGTGGCGTTCTTCGTCCGCTGGGTCCACGGGACGGCGGTCTTCATTGCCGCGCTGGTGGCCCAGGCCGCCATCCTCGCGCTCTTCGTGCTCGAAAAGCAGGGGATCCTCCACATCGCCTTCCTGTGGTACAATCTGATCGCACCCGGCATCCTGGTGCTGCTGGCCATGCTGATCCAGGCGGTGTCGGGCCGGCGCAACCGGGCCGCCCCGTCCACCTGACGCCCGGTCGCCGGGCGACCCGACGAGGAGGAACCTCGATGCTCCGATTCCTGTTGCCACTGCTGGCCGCCACGGCCGTCCAGGCCCAGCGGCCGAACGTCGTCCTGATCATCACCGACGACGTGGGGTACGGCGACATCGGCAGCTACGGCGCGCCCGACATCCGAACCCCGAACCTCGACCGCCTGGCCCGCCAGGGCATCCGGTTCACCGACTTCTACGCCAACGGCCCGCTCTGCACGCCCACCCGCGCCGGGCTGATCTCGGGCCGCTATCAGCAGCGATACGAAATGGAGGAGCCGCTCGGCAGCGCCACCACCCGACACGGCGAGGTCGGTCTGCCGGTCACCGGGCATTCCCTTCCCCAGCTCCTCAAGAACGCCGGCTACGCCACCGCGCTGATCGGCAAATGGCACCTGGGCTACAAACCGGAGTTCAGCCCCGGGGCCCACGGCTTCGACTATTTCTTCGGGTTCAAGAGCGGGTACGTCGACTACTACATCCACACCGGCGGGGATGGCCGGCCGGACCTGTTCGAGAACGAGCAGCCGGTGACCGTGCCCGGCTACATGACCGACCTCATCACGGAGCGGTCGGTCCGGTTCATCAACGAGAGCGCCCGAAAGCCGTTCTTCCTCGAGGTGGCGTACAACGCCGGGCACTGGCCGTACCAGCCACCCGACCGCCCCTCGACCGCTCGCGACAACGCCCGACACCTCGTCCCGCACGACTCCGCCCCAGGCACCCGCGCGGATTACGTGGCCATGATGGAACGGGCGGACCAGGGCGTGGGCCGGATCCTTCGGGCCCTCGACAGTCTCGACCTGGCGGCCAACACCCTGGTCATCTTCACCAACGACAACGGCGGCGAATGGTTGTCGCGCAACGCGCCGCTTTTCAATCGGAAGTGGACGCTCTGGGAAGGTGGCATTCGGGTCCCCACGATCATCCGGTGGCCCGGCCGGGTTCCGGCCGGTCGGACCACGGGACAAGTGGGGATCTCGATGGACCTGACGGCTTCGATCGTGGCGGCCACCGGGGCGGCGGTGCCGGCGGGAGCCAGACTGGAGGGCATCGACCTGCTCCCGATCCTGGCCGGAACCCGGCCGCCCGTGGAGCGAACGCTGTTCTGGCGGACGACCGCCGGCCGCCTCAACCAGAAGGCGGTCCGGTCGGGCGACTGGAAGCTCCTCCTGGACGGACCCAACGCGTTCCTGTTCGACGTCCGGCGCGACGTCGGGGAGCGGAACGACCTGGCGGCGGCCCGTTCGGACGTGGCGGGCCGCCTCAGGCCGTTGTTGGCGGAATGGGAAGCGAGCGTCGACGCCGAGGCCAAGACGAGGCGTCGCTAGCGCGGCGACGGCCCGGCGTCAGGCCGTCGACGCGGTGGCTGGCGGCCCGTCGAGCGGCGGCCCGACGACGCGGTTCCGGCCGCGGTGCTTGGCTTCGAACAGACGCTGATCGGCGCGCCCGAGGAGTTCGTCGCCGGTCAGGCCGTCGGCCGGCCAGCTGGCGACGCCGGCGCTGACCGTCACCCGGGCGGGTCCCGTGGTCCGGGCCGTCAACAACGGCTCCGCCTCGATGGCCCGCCGAATCTGCTCGACCCGTTCCATCGCCTGCTCGGCCGTGGTTTCCCGGAA
>JAEUJH010000899.1 GCA_016794825.1 Gemmatimonadota bacterium | reverse complement strand
CAATCCGCCGATCGTGGCGCAGCGGGTCGGCACCGGCCCGCTGGTGCTGGCCGTCTGGGGACTCGGTGCCGTCGTCGCGATCGCGGGCGCGCTGATCTTCGCGGAGCTGGGGCAGCGGATGCCCCGGGCGGGCGGCCAGTACGCCTATCTGCGCGCGGCCTTCGGCCCGCTCGCGGGTTTCCTCGACGCCTGGGCCCTGCTCCTGATCATCGCCACCGGTGCCATCGCCGCGGTGGCGTTCACCTTCGCGAGCTACCTGACGGCGCTGCTCGGCCTGCCCGCCGGCGCCACCACACCGGTGGCCGCTGGCGCCATCGCCCTCCTCACGCTCATCAACATCCTCGGCGTGGCCTGGGGTGCCTGGGTCCAGAACGTCTTCACGATCCTCAAACTCGCGGCGATTGCGATCCTGATCGGGGTGGCGCTTCTCGGGCCAGCGCCGGAGGTGGCGACCGCGGCGGCGGCCGGCGTGGCGCCGTCCAACCTCTGGCTCGCGATCGCGTCGGCGCTGGTGCCGGTCCTCTTCTCGTACGGCGGGTGGCAGCAGACCAACAACATCGCCGAGGAGTTCGTCGACCCGGTCCGACAGCTGCCCAAGGCCATCATCCTCGGCGTGCTCGTCGTGGTCCTGGCCTACGTCGGCACCAACGCGGCCTACCTCAAGGCGCTGGGCGCCACCGGCCTGGCTGCCAGTCCGGCCCCCGCGGCGGAAACGATCGCGACGTACCTCGGCCCGGCCGGGCGTCGGCTGATCAGCGCCGGGATCGTGGCGTCGACGTTCGGCTTTCTGGGCCTCACCATCCTCGCGTCGCCCCGCGTCTACCAGGCCATGGCGCGCGACGGGCTGTTCTTCGACGCCTTTTCCCGGCTCCATCCCCGGTTCCAGACGCCGGTCGGGGCGCTCCTGTTCCAGGGTGGCTGGGCCATTGCCCTTCTCCTCACCAACGCCTACGGCCAGTTGCTGGACTACGTCGTATTTGCCGACTGGATCTTCTTCGGGTCGACGGGCGTCGCGCTGGTGGTGCTGCGGCGTCGCGAGCCGGTCACGACCGGGTTCCGGTGCCCGGCGTTCCCGCTCACCGTCACCGTGTTCGTGGCGGCGGCGGCCTACGTGGTGTTCGGCTCGGTGTGGTCGAACCCGATGAATGCGCTGCGGGGGGCGGGACTGTTGCTGTTGGGGGTTCCGGTCTACTGGTGGCGGGCCCGGGCCGGCGCCGCCCGCTGATGATCGGGGCTCGCGGGGCCGTGGGAGCACGCCGACTCCGTCGGGGTTGCCAGCTCCGAGGGTCGGTGACGCGAGGCCGTTGGGAACCGACCCCGCGTCACCCCGCCATCAGCCCCCGAAGTACGACGGCAGCCTGACGCTCCGCATGGTGTGTAGACCCGGGCGGGCCGCCAGCACCGCCGGAATCGAATTGACCGTGATCGAGGCGGTGGCCACGTCGCCGTGGACGCCGCCGTCGATCCGGGAGTGGATGGCCGGCGACCCCGCGATGCGCACCGCGTCGAACGACTCCGGCGCGCCGAGGTACGCCTCCATGTGGAGGGTGATCACCGGCTCCTCGCCCCGGTAGCCGATCCCGTCCTGGATGATCCCGGCCACCCGCCCGGCCGGCACCGTCAGGAACTCGCTCTTGACCTCGCGGTCGGCCAGCTTGGGCGCGATCTCGTCGGTGACGCGGTCGAGTTTCCACCCCATCGCGTCGGCGATCATCGCGATCGATTCGGTGAGCCCCACGTGCCGGACCGTGCCCGCCGCCACCCGTTCCTGGAACTCGGCCGGTGTCAGTCCCGCGCCGATCTTCTGCTGGAACGGCAGCCGTCGCATGGCGGCGTTCTGGACCCGGTCCACCCGGATGCTGTCGACCCGTTCGCACACGGCGGAGAGCGCGATCGGGAGCGCGTCCATGGTGAACCCGGGGTTCACGCC
>JAEUJH010000897.1 GCA_016794825.1 Gemmatimonadota bacterium | reverse complement strand
GAGGTCCTCGGGGTAGTAGTGATCGAGGAACGCCTTCAGGAACGGCTGGAAGCTGATCGCGCTGCCGGTGCTGGTGTTGGTCGAGATGAACAGGCCGACGTTTTCGCTCGGGATCAGGGCCAGATCCGAGTGGAACCACTGAGTGTCACCGCCGTGGCCGATCAACCGGAGGCCGTGGCTCGACTGCTCGTAGAATCCGTGGGCAAAGCCCGGGATCCGGGGATCGTGCCCCTGGAGCCGGGTGTGCATCAGCCGGGTGGTTTCGGGGGAGAGAATCCGACCCTCGCCCAACGCCCCGCCGTTCAGGTGGGCGATCATGAACTTGGCCATGTCGGTGGCGGACGCGCTCATCGAGCCGGCCGGAGCGGCGCCGGTGACGATTTCCCACTTCCGCGCCACGAAGTCGCCGTTCTTCCACTCGTAGCCCTGCGACATATCCGGCCCGAACGACTCGGGCAGCGGCTGGCGCCCAGTGGTCTGCGTCATGCCGAGCGGGGCGAGGATGTGCTTTTCGATGTAGTCATCCCACGTCGCCTCGCCGCCCTTCCGCTCCACGATGTAGCCGGCGGCCGCCGTGGCCCAGTTCGAGTAGGACGAGAACGTCCCGGGAGGCCGAACCCGACCCGGGAGGTGAGCCGGGAGCCACTTGCCCATCGGGGTGATGTGGCCCGGATCCTCGGTGAAGAGGTCGCGGCCGTCTTCCTCGAGGCCCGGCGTGTGGGTGAGGACTTCGGTGAGCGTGATCGGCTGGGAGTAGGTGGCCGGAATCTGGAAGTCGAGATACTGGTTGATGTCGGTCTTGAGGTCGAGCTTCCCCTGCTCCACCAGCTGCATGATGGCGGTCCAGGTGAACAGCTTCGAGACCGAGCCGATCCGGAACAGGGTCTTCTCGGGATCGACGGGAATCCGCTTGGCGACGTCGGCCCAGCCATAGCCCTTGGCAAAGAAGAGCTGCCCGTCCTTGACCACCGAAACCGTGGCGCCGGCAATGTGCTTGTCGGCCAGGTAGGCGGTCATCAGCCCGTCGACGAACGCCTCGAGTTCCGCCCGGTCCTTGAGGCCCCGGGTCGGGGTGGCCGGCGCCGCGGCGGAATCCGCGGCCGGCGCCGGCTGGGCGAACGCGGTGGAAATGGACGTCCCGGCGGCAGTCGCCGCGGCGAGAACGAGGAAACGAGCGAGCACGGAGATCCTCCGGTTCGAATGGGGGGCGGGTCGGGGCCCGCCCGGGCGATGCCGTTTTGTATACAAATTGCGGGCGCACTACGTTGCCGCTCGGGCCCCGGTTTCGCAAGCCGGGGCCCGCCGCGGCGGGTCAGCGGGGTGGACCGAGGGGGTTCTTCTTGCAGCGGTTGGCGGGGCGGACGATGGTGTAGATGAGTCCGGTGATTTGCCACCCGGCGCTGGTCCGGACCAGCTGGAAGCTGTCGATCCCGCAGTGACTCCACTCCCGATCCCGGTGGAAGTCGTAGTCGGTCCAGATCGTGGCGATCGGGCCGCTGACCCGGACCTCGGCGTTCCACATCCGCTCCAGCGGCACGGTCGTCGAGGTGGCGATCTGGGTAAGGAACTCCTGCCGGCTCGAGGTGCGGGCCACCACCGAGTCGCCGGCGTCGAGCGTGGCGACCAGGTGAATCGTGGGGTGCAGCAGGGCCTTGAGCGCCACCGTGTCGCGGCGGGCCATCGCGTCGAACAGGGCTTGGCCAGCCGCCAGCACCTCATCCTTGGGCGACCGTTGCGCCCCGGCGCTGGCCGGGACCAGGAGCAGGAGCAGGGCAATCAGGGACCGAGCCATGGGCATCCTCCGACACGAAAGGGCCGGGACATCCGGCCCACCAGCTGAATTCTAGGATGGCCCGGGCCGCCCGGGCAGTGATGCGAACGGGATCGCCACGTTACCTTGGAGGGGCCTCAACCGGAGCGTGGGCTCGGTGCGGATTGCCGTCGTCTTCGATA
>JAEUJH010000896.1 GCA_016794825.1 Gemmatimonadota bacterium | reverse complement strand
GCCTCGACCGGCGACTTCGCGGCGGCCGCCCGGTTTGCCCTCCTGGCCGACCCCGTGGTCGCCGCCGGCCTGGCGGTCCAGGCCCGGGTCCAGCCCGAGGGGCCGAGCCGGTAAACCCGGAACCCCGGCTCATGTCCTATGAGCCGGGGACCCGCCCCACCCATCGTCACGCAAACGACGGCAGCCACCGGAAGTGCAAAACCCGGCCATGGAGCCACGGGACCTCGAGGTCGAGCTGGAACGCTGCCACCCGGATGGGTTTGCCTGGGCCGTCAGATGCTGCGGCGGCAACCGGTCGGATGCGGAAGACGTACTGCACCAGGCGTACGTGAAAGTCCTGGATGGAAGGGCGCGGTTCGAGGGTCGGTCCAGTTTCAAGACCTGGTTGTTCGGGGTCATTCGGTTCACCGCCCGCGAACAATCCCGAGCCTGGTGGAGCCAGGCGCTCCGGTTGGGCGGGTGGCTCCGGGAGCGGTCCGACGACTCGCTCGATCCGGCGCAGGCCGCGGCGGCGGACGACACCCATGGGCGGCTACGCGAGGCCCTGAGCCGACTCTCGAAGCGGCAAGCTGAGGTGCTCCACCTGGTCTTTTACCAGGACCTCACGATCCAGGAAGCGGCGACGGTGCTGGGGATGCCGGTGGGAACGGCCCGGACCCACTACGAACGCGGCAAGACGAGACTCCGGACCCTGTTGGCGGAAACGGTGATGGTCAGATGACGGAACGCGACGACGACATCAGAGAGCTGTTCCAGGGCGCCCGGCGGGCGGACACGGCCTGGACTCCTTCGTTCGACCGGGTCCGCGCCGGGCGCCCCCGGCGGCCGGCCCCGCGCGGCCGCCTGCTCGCGGCCGCGGTGGTGACGATGGCGGCGGCCGTCGTCCTGGCGGTGGTGGTGCGCTCCCGGGCGCCGCAGGTCCCGCCCGATCTGGTCCCCCTGGAAGTCGGCCAGCTCCGGATGCCGTCCGATTTCCTGCTCGATGTCCTCGGGGCCGAAACGCTCCGCTCGGTGCCGGCCATCGGCCGCTCCGACGACTGGTTCCCCGCGTTGGCGGAAACGAAAGGAAGCCAACTGTGATGCGACGGATGTGGTTTGCCCTGGTGGCCGCGGCGGCGTTGGCGGGCCCGGCCCTCGGTCAGGAAAAGAAGGATGACCGGTTCGAGAAGGCGTTCTTCGATCCCCAGCTCGTGCTCCAGCGGTCCCGCGACATCGGGCTCACGGCGCAGCAGCGCCAGACCATCCTCGACGCCGTCAAGAAAGCCCAGATCGATCTGGTGCCGCTGCAACTCGAGATGGCCGAGCCGGCGCTCGAGATGGTGGAGCTGATCGAGGAAACCCGGGTCGACGAGGCGGCGGCGCTGGCCAAGGCGGACAAGATGCTCCGGATCGAAAACGAGGTGAAGAAGGCCCAGATGTCGCTGCTGATCCGGATCAAGAACGTGTTGACCAAGGAGCAGCAGGATCGGCTGCGGGCCATTCGGGATGGGGGCAGGCGGGAAGACGACGCGGGCGGCCTCGAGTCGCCGAACCAGGAGAATTGACCATGCGGATCTCGATCAAGGGTGTGGCGGCGGCGATGGGCTTGGCGGTCATGACGGCGTGTTCCGACGCCAGCGGCCCCGGCGCCGGTGGGACGACCTTCGATCCCCAGCGAGTGCGCGACGGCCTCGCGGCCGTGGAGCAGGTCGGCACCAATCCGGTGCTCCGGAGCTTCCAGGCGCTCGGTGGCGAAATCGGCGGGGCCCAGGCGGCCGGGGGCGGCGCGGACCGGTTCGTGGCGGCGGTGCGGCAGGTGGCGGGCATCGTCCGCCCCGAGGTCGGCGCCCAGTTGATTCCGATCATCCGAAGCTCGATGCTCGGCAAGACGTTCGTCCACGATCCGGTCACCAAGCAGTATGTGGTCGCGCCCAATCGGACCGGCGCGCCGGCCAACGGCGTGCGGTTCGTGCTCTACCAGGTCGACGGCGAGAACCGGCCGACCAGCACCGAAATCGGCGTCGCCGACCTGATCGACGACAAGGCCGCCTCGGCCACCAGCGCCGGCCTCCGGCTCACCGTCGTCTCCCAGGGCAAGACCTACCTCGACTACGCCTTCGACCTGAGCGGGTCCATTGCCACCGCGGTGGTCCGGGTCAAGGGGTACATGAGCGACGGGACCGAACGGGTCAACTTCGACATCACCACCACCGGGCAGCTCTTTGCCCG
>JAEUJH010000864.1 GCA_016794825.1 Gemmatimonadota bacterium | reverse complement strand
TTCCTGTCGATTCGCTCCGAGGAGGTCCCGACCGTGGACCCGGACGACCGGATCGAGCATGCCGAACTGGGGTCCGGGTTCCATCGGGTCGTGGCCCACTACGGTTTCATGGAGACGCCGGACATCCCGGCGCTGCTCCCGGGACTGGCCCGCTTCGGCCTCGTCCTGTCACCGATGCAGGTGTCCTACTTCCTGGGGCGGGAAACGCTCCTGCCGACCGGAACCCAGAAGCTGGCCGGGTGGCGGAAGCGGCTGTTCATCGTGATGTCGCGGAACGCCCAGTCGGCGACGAGTTTCTTCAACCTGCCGCCGAACCGGGTGGTGGAGATGGGGGCTCAGATCCAGATCTGAGCCCCCGAGTTGGTCAGTCGAGCCCGTTGACCACCACTCCGCTGTCCGGGACGACGTCGCCCCCGACGTTGCCGCCGAGCGTCAGGGCCCGGACGGTCAGGAGGCCGGTGCCGCTGGTGGCCTGAGTGGCGAGGATGCCGGCACCCGCGTTCCCGGTCGCGACGGCGCGATCGATGCGGGCGTCGAGATTGCCGGAGCTGTTCTCGTCGAACTCGATGCCGTCGCCGCCGTTGTCGATGCCGGTGGCGTTGACGATTTCCGCGAACAGGTCGCCGCTCGAATCCTCCCGGACCAGCACCCCGCCGATGACGTTGCCCGACGTCTTCGGGCTCACGATCCGGGCCGACAGATTGCCGGCGCCCTTTTCCCGCAGCTTCAATCCCGCGTCGCCGTCAGCCGCCCCGTTGCCGTTGGCCGTCACGTCGATCAGGGTCGCGATCAGGTCTCCGCCGCCGGCGAAGTCGTCGTCTTCCTCGAACTCGATGCCTTCCTCGGCGTTGTTCGATCCCCAGACCTTGTTCATCGAGACTTCCAGATTCCCGGCGTCGTTCTCGTTCAGGTCGACACCCTGCTCGAAGTTGTCGTTGGCCCGAACCTGCGTGAACCGGCCGATCAGATGGCCGTCGCCCGCTTCATCGACGTCGATGCCGTCGTCGTAGTCGGAGGGGTCGAAGCCGCCGTTGGCCAGGAGATCGGACCGTTCGATCGAGAAATCGGCGGAGCCGACGCTCCGTTCGTCGAGTTCGATCCCGTCGCCCCCGTTGCCGGCGACGACGGTGTTGCGGATCTCGGCCCGGAGGTCGCCCAGGCCACCCTCGTTGACGCGTAGTCCGTCCTGGTCGAGAGCGGAAAAGCCATTCCGCTCGAACCGGCTTCCCCAGACCCTGACCTCGACCGTGGCGTCGGACCCGAGGTCGGCGGTGGAGTTGGGATCGGCGAAATATTCGCTTTGATCGTTGATCAACACGCCGTGGAGCCCGTTGTCGACGGCCCGGACCTCGTCGAGCGTCACCGCGATGGTCCCGGTCCGGGTGCCAGGGACCGACACGGTGATGCCGACTCCGGGCGCGTTCCGGACGGTCAGGTTGCCGAGATACAGGTCGGCGCCTCCATCGGCGAGGAACGCCCCCTGGCCGGTCCCGACCCCGCCCGCCAGCAATTCGACGTTGTTGCCCTCGATCCGAAGGGCTTGGCTACCGCTGTAGACGAGGGGTGACTGGAGCGCGATCGACCGGACCCTTTGGTCGACCCGGATCCGCGACACCGACGGGTTGCCGTCGGCGGTCGCCAGGGCGGCCCGCAGGCTGCCCGGCCCGGCGTCGGCGGGGGAGGTGACCCAGACGGTGCCCGAGCCGGCCGGGGCCAGGTCGAACGAGGGGGCCAGCGGATCCTGGCCGCTGTCGGTGCACGCGACGGCGGCGAGCGCGGCAAGCGCGGCGGTGGCGAAGCGCTTCACGGGAACTCCTGACGATGGCGGAGACGAGGGGAAGAGCCGGACCGGCCCTTCCCGGGAACGTCGCCAACGTAGGGGACCCGGATGACGGAATGGTCACGCGGGCGTAACTAACCGGTGCGCTACGCCCGTCGGCGCGTGGCCCACCGGCTGCCCTGCCGCAGCTTCTGGATCTTCGGGGTGATCTGAAAGGCGCAGTACGGCTGGTCGGCGTTGCGGCGGTAGTAATCCTGATGATACGCCTCGGCCGGATAGAAGCGGGCGTCGGGCTCGATGGTGGTGACGACTGGGTCCGGGAACGTCCGGGCCGCGGTCAGTTCGGCCACGTAGCCCTCGGCGATCCGCCGCTGTTCGGCCGAGGCCGGGAAGATGGCCGAGCGGTACTGGGTTCCGCGGTCCGGCCCCTGGCGGTTGAGCGTGGTCGGGTCGTGGAACGCGAAGAACACCTCGAGGAGGTCGCGGTACGACAGGACGGCGGGGTCGAAGGTGATCCGGATCGCCTCGGCGTGACCGGTCCGCCCCGAACAGATCTGTTCGTAGGTCGGGTTGGCCACCGTGCCGCCGAGATACCCCGACACCACGGACCGGACTCCGTCGATCTCGAGGAACACCGCCTCGAGGCACCAGAAGCACCCACCGGCCAGCGTCGCGACCTCCTCCTTCATCCTTCCTCGCTCTCGTATTGATCCTTGAGTCGGGCCACCACGTTCGGGTCGGCCAGGGTCGTGGTGTCGCCCAAGGCGCGTCCTTCGGCAATGTCCTTGAGCAACCGCCGCATGATCTTGCCGCTCCGGGTCTTGGGCACGTCGGCCACGAAGAAGATGTCGTCCGGCTTGGCGATGGCCCCGATCTTCTTGGCCACGTGGTCCTTGAGATCGTCCTTGAGCTGGGCGGTGGCCCGGTTGCCTTCCTTGAGGATGACGAACGCCGCCAGCGCCTGGCCCTTGAGTTCGTGGGCCTTGCCCACCACCGCCGCCTCCGCCACGACGGGGTGATCCACCAACGCGCTTTCGACCTCCATGGTTCCGATTCGGTGGCCGGCCACGTTGAGGACGTCGTCGACCCGGCCGAGGACCCACCAGTAGCCGTCCTCGTCGAGCTTGGCGCCGTCGCCGGCGAAGTACCGGCCCGGGAACCGGCTCCAGTAGGTCTCGCGATAGCGGGCGTCGTCGCCGTAGATGGTCCGGAGCATCGAGGGCCACGGCTCCGTCAGCGCCAGGAACCCGCCGCCCTTTTCGAGGACATGGCCCTGGGCGTCGAGGAGCTTGGCGCTGATGCCGGGGATCGGCACGGTGGCCGAGCCCGGCGTGGTGGTGGTGACACCGGGGAGCGGCGCGATCATGATCGCGCCGGTTTCGGTTTGCCACCAGGTGTCGACGATGGGACAGCGGCCCCCGCCGATGTGCTGCTGGTACCACATCCACGCCTCGGGATTGATCGGTTCGCCGACGGAACCGAGGAGCCGGAGGGTGCCGAGGTCGTGCGCGGCGGGGTGCTCGGTGCCCCACTTCATGAACGCGCGGATGGCGGTGGGGGCGGTGTAGAAGACGGTCACGCCATAGCGGGCGATGATCTCCCACATC
>JAEUJH010000838.1 GCA_016794825.1 Gemmatimonadota bacterium | reverse complement strand
CAATCCGTTCCGGGACTGGACGGTGGTGTTCGTTCCCTACTGCACGGCGGACGTCCACTTGGGTGGTCGGTCGGTCGACTACGACGGCGTGAGCCGCGAGCATCGCGGCGCCGAGAACGTGGCAACCGCCCTCGCCTGGGTCCGGGCGCAACCGAACGGACCCCGGGAGATCGTGGTGGCTGGTGGAAGCGCCGGCGCCATTCCAGTGCCGGTCTACGCGACTCGGCTGGCGTCGGCATATCCGAACGCTCGGGTGACGGGAATCGGCGACGGGGCCGGCGGCTACCGCGCCGCGGCCATTCCAGGCATCCTGACGCTCTGGGGCGTCCCGGCCGCGATCGGCGATCGGCCGGAGTTTGCCGGCATCGACTCGACCCGCATGACGTTCGAGTCTCTCTACATCGCCGCGGGCCGAGCCCGACCGAACCTCCGGCTGGCCCAGATCAACCAGGACGGCGACGAAGTCCAACTCGCGTTCCTGGCCCTGCTCGGCGTTACCGGCCAACCGCTGGCCCCGCTCCTGGCGGCCAATCTCGACGAGATCCAGGCGGCGGTCCCGTCCTTCCGTCGCTACCTGATTCCGACAACCGAGCACACCATTCTGACCATGCCGGGGTTCTACACGACGACGGTGAACGGTGTCGCGCTGTCCGATTGGGTGACGGCGACGATCAACCAGAAGCGATGAGTCATCGATGGGGTAGACCGAGTCACCGGGCGGGCTCGCTCGCACCTCGTGGCGCGGAACGACTCCGACATGCCGATCCAGATTGGTGAAGTGGCGGGCAAGCACCTAGCGAGCGAGGCGTCCATGAGAACGACGGTGTCCGGTTTCGTCACGGTTCGAGCGATCAGCGGCACCAGTGTGGTGTTTCTGGCCTTCGACATGAAGAAGGCCGATGCGCAGGGACTCATGGGGTTCGCGATCCAGCGCACCGACCTGGTCGAGAACGAAACGATCTGGCTCCGCGGCAACAAGACGTTCACCACCATCCGGCCAGCCACGGGCATCGAGGACGCCAGCAGCCACGAGCATCCCTTCCAGGGGTTCCAGTGGGCCGACTACACGGCCAAGCCGGGCTACCGCTACCGCTATCGCGTCATCCCGATGTACGGCACGCCGGGGGCACTGGTCGAGAAACCGGCGACTAGCGTCACCATCGGCACCGAACCGCTGCGCGGCACGACCCACGACGTGCACTTCAATCGCGGCGCGATCGCCTCGCAGGCCTTTGCCCGCCGCTTCCCGGGGCTGACCCTCGATCAGGCCGGCGCCCCGGGTTACCAATGGCTGGCCCGCGACCTGCTCCCCGGCCTCCTCGACTTCATTGCCCGAGCCAAGAACCGAACCTACAGCCTCCACGTGGCGATCTACGAGCTGCGGTGGCCGGCGGTCCTGGACGCCCTCAGGGCGGCCCATCGCCGAGGGGCCAAGGTGCGGATCGTCTACCACGGCAAGGCCGACGACACCGGCGAGGCCAACGAAGAGGAGATTGCCAACGCGAACATCCGCGGGCTGTGCTCGGCGAGGGTCAACACCAAGCTGATGCACAACAAATTCCTGGTGCTGAGTCGGAACGAGAAGCCGGTGTCCGTCTGGCTCGGCTCGACGAACTGGAGTCGGAACGCGTTCCACGGGCAACTCAACGTCGGACACGCGATTCACGATGCCGGCCTGGCCCGGCGGTTCCTGGGTTACTGGACCGCGCTGAAGGCCGATCCCGAGCCGGAGGAGTTGAAGGACTGGGCCGAGGCGCACAACCCGCTGCCTCCCGCGACCGACGCCGACGCCCTCACCCCGGTGTTCTCCCCCCACCGCGGCCGGGCGGTCTGGGACTGGTGGCTCGCGCTGGCCCGAACCGAGGGCAAGCCACTGTTCATGACGTTCCCGTTCGGCATCGTGAAGGACTTCCGTCCGGTGTTCGACCGGAACGATGGGGTGCTCCGGTTTGCGCTGCTGGACAAGTACGTCAATGGCGGCAACGAGGCATCCCGGAAGGCGGCGATTGCCGAGATCGAGCGGATCCGTCGCCACCCCAACGTCGGGATGGCGCTCGGCAATCGGATCTTCGTCGATTGGATCGACGGGTGGATGAAGGAACCGAGCGCCATCGGGGTCAACGTCAACTGGGTTCACACCAAGTTCATGTTGATCGACCCGCTGGGCACCAAGCCGGTGACTCTGACCGGTTCGGCCAACTGGAGCGAGGCGAGCGTGAACGACAACGACGAGCATCTCGTGGTGATCCGGGGCAACCGGCGGGTGGCCGACATCTACTTCGGCGAGTTCATGCGGATCTTTGCGCACCACCGGTTTCGAGAGTCGGTCAAGCGGCACATCGAGCGGTTCGGAACGGCCGCGTTCGACACCTGGAAGCCGCAG
>JAEUJH010000815.1 GCA_016794825.1 Gemmatimonadota bacterium | reverse complement strand
CTCGGCGTATCCTCGAACACCCCGCGGACCAGTCGGCCGAGGCGGGTGGCCTCCCGATACCATGACACGAAGGGCGTGAGCCGAGCGGCCGCGAACGGTCCGGCAATCCCGCGGGCAAAGTCCCGCAGGACCGGAATGTCGGCCCGAAACCGGCCCATCAACCGGACCAGGTACTCGTTGATGTCGAGCCACTCCTGGAGCGTGGTGGCGGCCGCCGAGACCTTGTGGACGAACGGAAGCAGCTCCGCCTCGCTGTCGGATTCGATCCCCGCCAGCTGGCCGCTCGCGAACGCGTTCTCGATGGCCAGGTTGGGGCCCAGCAGCAGGACGCCGCCAATCGGCAGCTCAACCCGGGCCGGGTCCGCCGCCGCGAGGCGGATGGCAAGGTCGCCGCCGCTCGAGAAGCCGGCCACGACCAGATGGCGGGCGCCGCTGGACTCCAGCACGTGCCGAAGCAGACCACCGAGCAGAACCAGGTGATCGTCGATCGGCAGATTGGGCCGATAGCGGCGCCCCGCATCGAAGCCGAACAGGGCCGGGGCGACGGCGCGATACGGAACCTCCCGCAGCACCTGTTCCCCGTCACCCGGATCGATGCACCAGCGACCGAGGTAGCAGACCACGGTGTCGGAGATCCGGCCGTTGTCGAGGTACCGCATCTCGTCGCCCACCATCCGCGGATCGAAGCCCTCCACCGAAAGGCGCTGGCAGAGCGCTTCGTCGACCCGAAACGACTGGAGTGTCGGCACCGGATCGAGGCGTCCGCCCGACACCGTGGCGCCGCTTTCGAGGGTGCCCAGGACGTGCGCGATCTCGTCGGCCGACTGCCACCGGTCGGCGGGCCGCTTTTCGAGGCAGCGGAGAATCAGGTCGGACAACGCGCGCGGCACGGCCGGGCGGACATCGTGGAGCGGTTCCGGCGCTCGCGCGAGGTGCGCCGCGATCAACTGCTGCGGCGACCGGCCCGAGAAGACCGGCACCCCGGCCAGCATTTCGTACCAGACGACCCCGAGGGCATAGAGATCAGCCCGGTGGTCGACGGCCGGGTCGGCCGCCGCCTGTTCCGGCGGCATGTAGGCGGGCGTCCCGATGGCTACCCCGGTGGCGGTCAGGCGGGCGGTTCCCGCCTGGGCAATGGCCTTGGCAATTCCAAAATCCGCCACCAGGGCCCGGCCCCCGGAAAAGAGGATGTTCTCCGGTTTGATGTCGCGATGCACGATCCCGGCGGCGTGGGCGTGCCGGAGCGCCTCGAGGATGTCCCCCGCGATCCGGTTGGCCTCGGCCACCGGGAGTTCCCGCCGCCCCTCGAGGTGGGCGCGGAGCGAGCCCCCGTCGAGGAACGGCATGGTGTAGTAGAGCGTTCCGGCCACCGTGCCGGAGTCGAGCAGGGAGACGATGTTCGGGTGGGTCAGTCCGGAGGCGATCCCCACTTCGCGGAGAAACCGCTCCTGGCCCAGGGAGGCCGCCAGGTTCGGGCGGAGGACCTTGAGGGCCACCGACCGATCGTGCTTGAGATCGTGCGCCTGATAAACGGTCGCCATCCCGCCCGCGCCGATCTCGCGATCGACCCGGTACCGTCCGGCCAAGGCCGCCGAGAGGTCCTGGAGCGACTCCGTCATTTGCCGCCCGAAGCTAGCCGGCTCGAACCGGGCCCGCGAGCCGTCGGGTGGCTCGCACGCGGCCTCCGGCGCCCGGAGGGCGGCATGCCGACATGGGATCGGTCCGCCGCCCGCCGAAGGGGTCGGTCAGCCGAGTTTGCCAACGGGCCGCCGGGCACCGATCATTCGAGCAGACGCGCCAACCGGTGGCGCGATGGACTTCCTCGACGAGGCCAGCCATGGAACGCAAGACCGCTCACGATTTCGACCAGGAACTCCTGATCCTGTTCGACGCGTACGTCCACGGCGGGATCGATCGCCGGACCTTCCTCGACCGTGCCGCCAAGTTCGCGGTCGGTGGGGTGACCGCCGCCATGCTGCTGGAGCAGTTGAGCCCGAAGTTCGTCGAGGCTCAGGTGGTCAAGCCGACCGACTCCCGGATCCAGACCGAATACCTGGAGTACGACTCCCCGGCCGGGTACGGGAAGGCCCGCGGCTACTTCGTCCGCCCCGCCGGCGGATCCGGCAAGCGGCCCGGCGTCCTCGTGATCCACGAGAACCGGGGCCTCAACCCGCATATCGAGGACATTGCCCGGCGGCTGGCGCTCGACGGGTTCGTGGCGTTTGCGCCCGACGCCCTGTTCCCGATCGGCGGCTATCCCGGCGACGAGGACAAGGCCCGCGAGGCCTTCCGCCAGTTGGACCAGACCAAGACCCGAGAGGACTTCGTGGCCGCCACCGGATTCCTCAAGGCGCGACCGGAATGCACCGGCCGGGTCGGGGCCGTCGGCTTCTGCTATGGCGGGGGCATGGTGAACTTCCTGGCCACCCGATTGGGAACCGACCTCTCGGCCGGGGTGGCGTTCTATGGATCCGCGCCCAACCTCGACGACGTGCCGAAGATCAAGGCGCCGCTGATGATCCAGTCGGCGGAGGTGGACGAGCGGATCAACGCCAGTTGGCCGGCGTTCGAGCAGGCGCTCAAGGCCGCCAACGTCCGCTACGAACGGCACCTCTACCCGGGGACCCAGCACGGCTTCAACAACGACACCACGCCGCGGTTCGACGCCGCGGCGGCCAAGCTGGCGTGGGAGCGAACGGTGGCGTTCCTCAAGCGGTACGTCGCGTCCAGCTGAAGCCGCCTCAAGGGATGACGCTGAACCCGGATCGGCCGGAAAAACGGGCCCGATCCGGGGACTCCACTCACTCCAGCAGCTCTCCATCCGCCGCGGCCGCCCGTTCGCCGATCTCGATCGCGTGGGCGCGGGCCAGGCTCCGGTCGCGCCGCTCGACCCGAAGCCACACGTTGACCCCCTGAGCGCCGGGCACCCCGGCAAACACGTCGAGCCCCTTGGCCCGGATCTCGAGCCGAGGGTGCCACCACCCGACCAGCCGGATGCTGGCAACGTCCTCGAACGGCACCTCGACGGATTCCTTCGGCAGTTGCTTGACGTCGGTACCCACCTCGCCGACCATCGAGACCCGCTGGGTGGTCTGGGTGGTGGTCCACTCGAGGAGGAAGCCCCAGTCGGCCAGATGGAGGAGCCCCTCGGTCCGGTAGCTGACCGACTCGATGGCGGCCGTCCCAACGGTGTTGGAGCCGAGCTGACTGAGCTGGACCGGAAGCGGATGTAGAGCCATGGCCCCGGAGGGAGGAGAGGAAACCAAACCGCGCGGGGAATCTATCCCGCGATCCGGCCCGCCTCCAGCCTGACCACGGTTCCGATCGGCGACGTATATTTGCCCACCTGATGAGCTTCCTCGAAGCGATCCGGCTTGCCTTCCAGGCAATCCGCTCCCAACTGCTCAAGAGCTTCTTCTCGATGCTCGGCGTCCTGATCGGCGTCATGTTCCTCATTGCGGTCGTCTCGATCGTCGAGGGCATGAACGTGTTCATGGAGGAGAGCTTTGCCACCGCTTTCGTCGGAGTGAACACGCTCGAGGTCAAGCGCCGCCCGGACGCCTCCATTGCGGAGACCGCGGAGCAGAAGCGGGAGTGGAACCGGCGTCCCCCGCTTCGCGAGGTGGAAGCGCGC
The DNA here is from genome assembly GCA_016794825.1 of Gemmatimonadota bacterium. Taxonomy (GTDB): domain Bacteria; phylum Gemmatimonadota; class Gemmatimonadetes; order Gemmatimonadales; family GWC2-71-9; genus SHZU01. The sequence continues at coordinate 641 of JAEUJH010000815.1, read as the reverse complement.
GCGCTCGAGGCCGCCCTGGCGGTGCCTGCCCGGTTTTCCCGTGTTTGCAGCGGGATCCAGGCATTGACCTGGAACGGCCGGCAGGCGCAGGGTGTCGAGATCGTGGCGGCCGACGAGGCCTACTTCGACATCAAGAAATACGAGGTGGCCAGCGGCCGTCCCTTCGTGGCCCCCGAGGTGCGGATCGGGGCGCCGGTCGCGGTGGTCGGCGCCCTGGTGGCCAACCGCCTGCTGGCGGGGGTCGACCCGCTCGGCCAGGAGGTCATGATCGGCGGACTGCCCCATCGGATCGTCGGCGTCATGGCCGCCAAGGGCGAATTGTTCGGTCAGCCGCTCGACAAGGTGGTCGTGGTTCCCTACGGATCGCCGGCGCAACGTTGGCTTTGCGAGGGCCGTAACCTCGACTGGTTCAGCATCCAGATCCTCGATGGATCGCAGCTCTCGCGGGCCGCCCTCGAGGTCGAGGGGGTGCTGCGCCGGATCCGGGCTCTCAAGCCGAGCGAGCCCAGCAACTTCACCATCGAAACCTCGGACGGCGCCCTCGACACCTGGAGCCAGATCTCCGCGGTGCTGATCGTCGCGCTGCCCGGCCTGGTGGCCATCTCGCTGGTCGTCGGCGGGATCGTCATCATGAACATCAT
>JAEUJH010000798.1 GCA_016794825.1 Gemmatimonadota bacterium | reverse complement strand
CATCACCCGGCACGTCACCAAACGGGGCGACAAGGTCTACCTCGACTATCTCCAGAACCGGCACGGGCAGCTGATCGTGTCGCCGTACAGCGTCCGGCCCTTGCCGGGCGCGACCGTGTCGATGCCGCTGGTCTGGGACGAAGTGAACGCCGATCTCGACCAGCTCCGGTTCACCTTTACCATCAAGACCGCGGTGGCGCGGATGGAGGCGCTGGGCCACGATCCGGTGCGACCGGTGTTGGAGGAAAAGCCGGACCTCGGCGCCGTGCTCGAGCGGCTGGCGGCGATGTCGTGATGAAGTCCGTGTCGATGACCGCGTGCTACTGCTGCGCCATCCTCGCCACGGTCCTCCGCGCGGGGGTCAAGGGGAGTCAGGTCTGGCGGTTCGCGTTCGATCGAGCCAGCCGCTGAGCCAGCGGCCCGCGTCCGCCACCTTGGCGGCGGCGCGACCGAGGAGATACCCCACGGCCGTCGGCCAGTCGAGTTGCTGGATGGCCTTGGTGCCCGCCAGCGACGCCATCAGCTGATTCCGCATCCGCCACAGCGTCGGGCCCGCCGACATGATCGGGTTGAACTCCGGATCGTAGCGAACCCCGACCCCCTCGATCAGGGCCGAGGTCCGGGCAAAGTACACCAAATCGCTCGGCAGCCGGATCGGCCAGTCGTAGAGTTCCCGCATGATCTCGCGGGTCAGCAGGTCGATCCGCTGCTGGGTGGTGGTCCGCTGGGCGGCCAGATCGAGGAGGAGATTCACGAGCCGTTCGATCTGGGGCCGGTCGGCCTCGGGGGCCACCAGGCCGAGGGCGTAGAACCCGTCGACCACGCCGGCGGCCTGATTCTGGATGGCCGCGAAGACCGTGTCGACCAGCACCTTGCGGCGTTCCCGGCTGACCTGGATGACCACGCCGAAGTCGAGGAGCACGATCCGTCCCCGGTCGTCGACCAGGACGTTGCCGGGATGCGGATCGGCGTGGAAGAACCCGTCGACCAGCATCATCTGGATGTAGAGCTCGAGGAGCCGGTCGACGATGTCGGGCACCCGGAGCCCGCCGTAGCGGCGGGTCGGGTCGAGCGAGTCGATCCGGGTGCCGGCCACGAACTCGAGGACCAGGACGTCGCGGCCCGACAACTCGTCGATCACGGCGGGAATGGTGATCCGCGGATTGCCCGCGAAGTTGGCTCGGACCGCCCGGAGGTTGCCCGCCTCGCTCGAGAAGTCCATCTCGTCGCCGATCCGGCGGTCGAACTCCTCGATGATGGCCACGACGGCCCGGGTATGGATGTTCGGGACCCACCGGGCGAGCAGCCGGGCCAGCCGCCCCGCCACCTTGATGTCCTCCGCCACCAGGGGCCGGACGCCGGGCCGGAGCACCTTGACCGCCACGTCCTTGCCCTTCCAGCTGGCGCGATGAACCTGGCCTAACGATCCGGCGGCGATCGGGTTCGGGTCGAACCGCTCGAACACCTGTTCCGGCGGACGCCCCAGCTCGGCGGCGATGGTCGCCGCGATGGCCTCGGGCGGGACCGGCGGTACCTGATCGGTCAGGGTGTTGAGCTGGCGGGCGTACTGGTCGGGAAGCAGATCGGTCCGCCCGGCAAAGAGCTGACCGAGTTTGACGAAGCTGGGGCCGAGTTCGACGATCGCGGCCAGGAGTCGCCGGGCCCGGGCCTCGTGGAAGGCGTCCGAGCGCGTGGCGGGCCGACCCCAGAAGAACCAGCGGCGTCGATCGCGGAGCGCGGAGAGGACCAGCGGCAGGAGCCGGCGGAGGATCAGGAGAAACCGCATCGGCCTGCAATCTACCTACCCGGGGGCCGAGCGGCGGGACTGCCGCTCGGCCCCCCACCCGTCACGACGTCTTCGGCGGGTTCAGGCGAGCCACGATCCCGCCGAGGCCCTTGTCGCGCAGCATCCGGTTGAACTGATCGAGATCCCGGTTGAGCAAGCGGTCGAACTCGTTCCGGCTGGCCCGCGTCCGCTCCTTGAGCACCGTGCCGACCTCCCGCTGCGAGGTCGTCGGCGCGTTGTCGGTGCTGCCGACGTCGCCGATCAGGTAGACCAGCTTCTCGCCCAGCTTGGCCGGATAGCGGATCAGGTCCTGCCCGCGTCCGGTAATCCGAAGCTGGGTCATCGCCTCCTCGACCGCGATCACCTTCTGATCCATCGAGTCGACCTGCGCCTTGACCTGATCGTCGGCGACGACCGACTTGAGGGTGGCGAGCTGGGCGCGGACCTGCTCCAGCGTGTTGACCATCTCGGCCACCTGGTCGAGATCGCCCTGGAGGTCGGCCACCAGTTCGCTCTGGGTCCGGATGTCGGCGTCGGTGCCGGGTGAGTTGGGGTCCTTCCGGACCTCGAGCGGCTGCGACATCGATTGCCCGGCCACCTTGAGCGTGACGGTGTACCGGCCGGGAGGCGCCAGCCGCGCCGTCTTGGCAATGCTGGGACTGGGCCGCCCCTCGGCGCCGACCTTGAACTCGGGGGCAAAGAGCGGCGCGGTGCGCATCGTGATCTGCTTGGTGCCGTCGAAGTTGAGGTCCCAGTAGACCCGGTTGATTCCGGCGACGCCCTTCTGCTTGAGGGTCCGGACCTCCTTGCCACTCGCGTCGGCGATGGCGATCGTGACGCTGTCCGTGGCCGCCTTGAGCCAGAACGTCAGGGAGGCCCCGTACTTCGGGTTCTGTCCCGCCACCGGATCGTAGACCGCCATCATCGGCGGTTCGACGGCGCGGAACCGGTACGCCGCCCGCGGGGCGAACAGATGGGACTCCTTGGCCACCACCTCCGGCGTGAGCTGCTGGAGCGGGGTGATGTCGTCCATGATCCAGAACCCGCGCCCGTAGGTGGCGAGCACCAGGTCGTTGAAGTGCTCCTGCACCGTCACGTCGTGCACCGGCGCGTGGGGCAGGTTGTTCTGGAGCGGCTGCCACAGTTCACCGTCGTTGAACGACACGTAGATGGCGTTCTCGGTGCCGACGTAGAGCAGCCCCTTCCGGACCGGATCCTCCTTGACCCAATGCGCGTAGCTGAGGGGCGACTTCGGAATCCCCGTCACGATCAGTTTCCAGGTCTTCCCGAAATCGGTGGTTCGGTAGACCCAGGGGTCGCGGTTGTCGACCTGGTGGCCGTCCACCGTCAGGTACGCCGTGCCCGCGTCGTACCGGGAGGCCGCGATGTTGCTGATGGTGCCCCAGTCGAGGAGTCCGGCAATGTTGGGCGTGACGTTGGTCCAGGTCCGCCCGCCGTCCTGGGTCAGCTGGACCAGCCCGTCGTTGGTGCCCGCCCAGATGAGTCCGGACTTGAGCTTCGACTCGGCAATGGCGTACACCACGCCGGCGTACTCGACGCCGATGTTGTCGGGAGTCAGGCCGCCGCTCACGCCCATCCGGGTCTTGTCGTTCCGGGTCAGATCGGGGCTGATCAGCTGCCAGGTCTTGCCCGCGTCGGTGGTCATGTGGATGTGCTGGCTGCCGACATAGACCTTGTTGTGGTCGTGGGGCGAAATGACCAGCGGGAAGGTCCACTGGAACCGGTACTTCACCTCCGAGGCGGAATGTCCGGCGGTCATTTCCGGCCAGATCTCGATCGGGTTGGCGATCCCGGTGCGGACGTCATAACGGCTGACGATCCCGCCGACGCTTCCGAAGCCGGAGGCGCTGGACCAGATCAGGTCCGGGTTCTCGGGGTCGGGCGTGGCCCAGCCGCTCTCGCCGCCGCCCACCGAGTGCCAGAGGCCGCGGGGAATGCCCGCGTCGCCGAAGAAGCTCGCCATCCGGCTGTTGCTCGGACCGCGGGAGGAGGGACCGTCCTGCCGGTTGCCGTAGACGTAGTACGGGACCCGGTTGTCGACGGTGACGTGATACATCTGCGCGATCGGGAGCTGGATCTGACTCCAGGTCTTGCCCCGATTGGTGGTGATCGAGATGCCGCCGTCGTGGCCGACCGTCATCCGGTTGGCGTTGGTCGGGTCGATCCAGATGTCGTGGTGGTCGCCGCCGGGAACTTCCGCGAACGGCGGATCGAACGTGGTGACACCGCCGTCGAGGGTCTTGGTCCAGCTGGCGGTCAGGAAGTACGCCTCGTTCTCGTTGTCCGGCATCACGGCCATGCGGGTGTAGTACTGGGTCCGCCCGGCCAGGTTGCGGTCGTGGCTCACGACCTTCCAGCTGGCCCCGCCATCGTCCGACCGCCACAGCTCGCCCGACTCGGCTTCGACGTTGGGGAGCGGCACGCCATCGCTGGTTTCGATCAGGGCGTAGACCCGGTTCGGGTTGGTGCGGGCCACGTCGAGGTCCACCTTGCCGAACGGCTTGGTGGGGAGCCCGTTCCCGGACAGCCGCTTCCAGGTGGTGCCGCCGTCGACGCTCTTCCAGACGCCGCTGCCCGGGCCGCCGCTGTGCCGGCCCCAGGTCTTGATCGTGAACTGCCAGGTCGAGGCATAGAGGATCCGGGAATTGGTCGGATCCATCGCGATCGCGTAGGCGCCGGTATTCTGGTCGACGAAGAGCACCCGCTCCCAGGTCTTGCCGCCGTCCTGGGTCCGGTAGACGCCTCGCTCCGGCTGGGGGCCGTACCCATGGCCCAGCGACGAGGCGAAGACGATGTCGGGATTGGTCGGGTGGACCACGATCCGGCCGATTCGACCGGTGTTCTCGAGGCCCATCCTGGTCCAGGTCTTCCCGGCGTCGGTGGACTTGAAGATTCCCCAGCCGACCGAGATCGTGCTCCGGATGAACGGCTCGCCGGTGCCGGCCCAGACCACGTTCGGGTCGGACGGGGCCACCGCGAGTGCGCCGACCGACGAGACCTGCTGACCGTCGAAGATCGACTCCCAGTGGAGCCCGCCGTCGGTCGTCTTGAAGATCCCGCCGGACGCGGCACCGGCGTAGTAGACGTTCGGATTGCCGACCACGCCCGCGACGCTCGACACCCGATTGCCCTCGGGGCCGATGTGACGGTAGGTCAACTGCCCCAGGTGGTCCGACGACACGA
>JAEUJH010000675.1 GCA_016794825.1 Gemmatimonadota bacterium | reverse complement strand
GACCGGATCAAAGCCGGTGAACGTGCGGTAGCCGCCGGTCCCGCCGTTGTGCCACACGACCGTGCCACCCGGGGTCTTGATGATGTGCCAGCCCATGCCGACCGTGAGGTTGGGGTTGGGCGTCTCGGTCCGCTTGACGTGGGTGGACGCGAAGATCCGGCCGAGCGGCTTCGAGGTCGAGTCGAGGTTGGCGGCGAGGTATCGGAACATGTCGTTCACGCTCGAGCGCAGCGCGCCGGCGCCAGCGAGCGTCGGAATGTCCCAGTTCGACACCACGGCGCCCGCCGGGTTGTGGCCCAGGGCCAGCCGGCGGCGGAGCGCGGGTGAAAGCTCGATCCAGGTGTCGCGCATCCCGAGGGGCTTGAGGATCCGCTGGTTCAGGAGGTCGTAGTAGCTGGTGCCGGCCTTGAGCGCCAGCGCGTGACCAAGCAACCCCATGCCGAGATTGGAGTACTCGTACTGCGACCCGATGTCGCGCGTCAGGGTGTGAGCGTTGAGGAAGTCGTAGAGCTGCTGGACGCTGTAGTCCGCGTACGGGTTGCGGGGGTCGACCGGCTTGAAATTGTTCGGCATGCCGGGCAGGCCCGACGAGACGCTCGCCAGATCGAGGAGCGTGATCTCGCGGCCGTTCCGGCTCGGGATCTTGACCGCCGCCGGCAGGAGCGACTGGACCGGCTGGTCGAGTTTGACCTCTCCCCGCGAGGCCATCTCGGCCAGGAGGCCCGTGGTGAAGGTCTTGGTGATCGAGCCGATCTCGAACAGGGTGTTGCCGTCGAGTGTCAGGTCGCCGTTGTCGGCCTTGCCGGCGGCAAAGGTGCGGCGGGTGCCGTCAGCGTCGATCAGACCGACGACCAGCCCGACCGTCCCCTTCACCTTGATCTGGCGGTCGAGCACCGCCTGAACGGTCGAGTCGGGCGGGAGGATGCGCTGGGCGGCCGCGACGATCGGGCTGGCGAGCGTCAGGGCGGCAATCAGGGCGCTTGCGCGGCGGGGCATCGTGTACATCGGGGCTCCGAACGGGGTGATGGGTGAAGTATACCGAGCGCGGGGGCCTATCGGCTCGGGTGGGCCCGGTCCGTTCCCGGCCGTGCCGCTAGCCAGTCGCGGCCGAACCCAGAAGCGCCATCAGACGACGGCGCAACGAGGGGTCGAGGACGGCGATGTGCCCCCCGGGCACCACATGCAGCCGGGCGTCCGGCAACCGGCCGACCCACACGGCCGCGTACGGCGCCCCGACGTCGTCGGCGCCGGTGACGAATTCGACGGGCGACGGCACGGCGTTGGGGTCGAAGTCCCAAGCCCCCAGAGTGAGGGTGAGTTCGCCGGTCAGGGCCTCGGGGCTCACCGGATCACGAACCTCGTTCGTCCCGGGTCGGACGAAGTGCCGATGGCCCGCTACGCCTTTTCGATTCTCCGGCGATACTCGTCCAGCGTCTCCTCGAGCGCCTTTCGAGTCCCGTCGATGTACTGGGCCCGAGCCCCCGGGGTCGAGCCCGGCGGATCCGGCATGTTCACCAGGCTGCTCAAACTCAGGCGGCACCCGCCTTCCGCGGGCACGAGCTGGTAGTCCAGGTACGCCAGCCCGGCGGGCTCGAGCACCTCGACCTTGATCATCAGCCGGCGCTCGCGCTCCAGGTAGACGACCCGTTCATTGCGGGTCATCCGAAACGTGCCCTTGTCCATCACGACGCGGGCGGTGGCGGTCTCCTCCGGCCAGGTGCCGCCGGTCATCTCGGCCGAGATCAGCGAGGGACGCTGGCGGAGATCGGTGACCGCGGTCCACACCCGCTGGCAGGGCGCGCCGATCGTGGTGGCCACCAGCACGAAGACGTCGATCATCAGTTCCTCCCGGAGCTGCGGTGACGCTTGATCATGATCGGTCGGGGTCGCAATGGTACCCGCGGCCGGGCGGGAGCCGCTAGCCGCAGCACGGGCAAGTGAGAGCCCCGAGCGCCCCGGCGCCGGGGGAGACTCCGATCGACCGGGCCGGGACGACCCGGCGCGGCGCGCTCACCGTCGGTTCGGGAGCCGCGGAGGCAGCGGCCGCGGGCCTGGGCTGGACGGCGTCGGCGCCGGCTGAGAGGATCTCGAACCGCCGGGTCGCGATCGTGGTGTCGATCGCGATCGCCCCCGCGCCGGATGGCCGCCACCCGGGATAGTCCTGTCCGTCGCAGCGGACCCGGACCGTCGCTGGGTCGCCGAGTCCAGTCACCCGGAACGTCGTTGGCCCGCCCGCCCGTGACGGCTCGCCGGGATAGGTCCCAATGTGCAGAACCCGCTCGGCCGAGTCGTTCCACGCTCGCGCAATGCCGAGGGCGGGGAAGTCGACCCCTTCGACGGTGGGCTCCGCGAACTTGGTCAGGTTCGGTTCCCGGAAGAGCCGGGCCCAGGCCCCGCGGCCGCCCACCTCCGCCATCATCATGATCGCGGAGAGCTGCCCTCGGGGCCACGCCTCGCCGAGCCGGAACCACCAGCCGAACTCCTCGTCGCTCGCGCCGAAGAACCGCGGCTCGTAGTGCTCTTCGGCGTAGAGCCCGAGCCGGCGGTCGGCCACGTCGTCGCCGAACTCGGCGGCCAGGATCCGGGCCAGGGCCACGAACCGAGGGTCGGCGGTCGGTTGGATCGGGGCGGCCGGGTCGTTCCACTTCATCCGCGACACCGCGCCCTGATACAGCAACTCGGCGAAGGCCGGATCCTGGGGCAGGAGGTAGAGCGCGTTCGCGAAGCCGCCCGAGGGCCCGATCGTCTGCTTGTGCTCGATCAGCGGGTCGTAGTAGAGGGTCACCCACTTGAGCCGCCCGTCCACCACGCCGAAGTAGTCGCCCCGGGTCTCCGCGCTCCACCGCTCCCACGCCTGGTGCCGGTCGGTCCCGTAGAGCGAGTCGTAGAGCCCGAGGCCCAGGCCCGCGGCGTTCAGGCAGTAGGGCCACACCTTGGTGTTCTCGCAGTGCGGTCCCGCCGGATGGAGGTTCCACAGTTCCACGAGCCGGTCGGTCAGACGAGACTGGGTCCACTCGAAGCGGGTGCCACCCACGCCGGCCACCTCGAACCGCTCGTGGCGCGTGTCGGTTCCGGTCACGTAGCCGTGGAGCGACATCACCAGATTGAGCCAACCCTTGAAGAAGAGATTGCCGTCCGCGCCGATCGGGTCCGGCTGGAGCCCCCAGGGCTCCACGCCGTTGGCGGTCCAGCCCGGGACGTCGTACCGTCCCACCAGGTGCTTGGGGATGTAGGTGTCGATCCAATCCTGCGGATACTGGGCGCGATTCGGGTCGGGGCCAATCTGGGTAAGCCAGTCGATCGCGGCCCAGAAGGTCGTGTGTCGCTTGACGAGTTCGCCCAGGATCCGGCCGTAGGCCTCGCGCCAGGCGGGCGTCAGGTCGGCCATGACGCCCACGGCGTAGGCCGACTCCGAGAGATCGAACCGGGCAAAGTTCATCACCGGCACCGACGAGTAGCGGTCCCACCAGGGATGGGGCTCGCCCTGCTCGGACCAATCGTCCGGCGTGGTGGCCTTGCGCCAGAGGAAGCGGAGCCAGCCGCGGGCGCGGGGGCTCAACTCGGGGGGCCGCATCGGCGTCAGGCGGTCTCGGAGAAGGGCGGCGGGGCAAACCGGAACTTCGGTCGCGACGTGCGGGCGTCGACCGGCTCCCGGCACTCCGGGCAGGTGAGCACCGGCGTGGCCCGGGCACCGCAGGCCGTGTGCACCAACTCGAGCGGTCGGCCCCGCCGATCCGCCATCCACCGATCGCCCCAACTGGTGAGCCCGACGATGACCGGATAGAGGTCGCGTCCCTTGGCGGTCAGGCGTTACTCGTACCGCCGCGGCCGGCTCTGATAGGCCACCCGCTCGAGCACCCCGGCTTCGACCAGCCGGCGGAGCCGGTTGGCCAGGACATGCCGCGTCACCCCGAGCCGTTCCTGGAAGTGATCGAACCGGCGCACGCCGAGGAAGAAATCGCGGAGCACCAGCAGGGTCCACCGGTCGCCCACCACGGACAGCGCCCGGGCCACGGAGCAGGGTTGCCGGTGGAGTTCAGTCCATTTCATGCCGCCTCCGCGGCTGGCTGCCTTACAGGATGCTCCGATACACCGAGTCGATCAGCGCCCGCGCCCGGTCGCCAAGGGAAAGCGCGGGCCACCAGCGGTTGAGGGCGTAGCCGACGGCCAGGCGATTCTCCCGATCCGCCATGCCGAAGCTCCCGCCGGCGCCCGCGGTGCCGAACGCGTTCCTGTTGGGCCCGA
>JAEUJH010000659.1 GCA_016794825.1 Gemmatimonadota bacterium | reverse complement strand
GATCTCGCCCCGGAAGACGTGGAGCCGTTCGATGACGCCGCCGCGAACCTGGTCCCGCAACACCAACCGAGTGCCGTCGCGCGCCGCGAAGACGATCCGATCCCAGTTCGGCCGGGTGACCGCCGGTCCCGCGGCCGCCAGGCCGGGACGCTCCACGGTCCTGACGCTGTCGATGAACCGGCGGACCCGGTCGGGCGGCGGCCCGCCACTGGCCCACGACTCGGGCGGAACGAGTTCGAGCCGCGGGTCGCTCCAGACGTAGAACGTGGCCTCGCACCCGGCACACGGGGCGCGTCCGGAGGGCTCGCTCGGAGCGTCGAACCGGATCAGCCGACTGTCGAGTCGGAACGAGAACGGCGGCGTGTCGCTCAGGCCGGGATGCACCCGGCCGGTGACGGCGTCGACGATCGCGAATTCCCGGCAGAGGCGCCCGCAGCGACGGCTCACGATGGTGTACCGGCCGGCAAAGTTGGGACCCCGCCGCGCCCCCTGCCAGAGCGCCGCGCCGAACCGCGACGCGTCGGGGTGACTGCCCAGGTCGGGCGCCGCGGGGGCGCCCTCCCATCGAGCCGCGGGAAAGTCCTCGAAGCGGGGTGGCCGCTCGCTCTCGGATCGCGACGGCGCCGGGTCGCACGCCGCCGCGAACAGCCCGGCCGCGAGGACGGGCAGCCACGCCGCCCTCGCCCCTGGAGTCGTCCTCTTCATTGATGGGTGAGCCAGGTGGGATGCTGACCACCGCCGCCCGCGCCGACCGCCGAGAGCATCCGGATTTCGTCGCCGAACGGGCGCACCGCCTTGAGATCGGAGCGCCCACCGACGATCGGACCGTCGGCAAACGCGATCCACCGACCGTCCGGCGACCACGCGGGCGACCGGGCCCCGCCGGTCCGGGTCAGTCGGATCAGGGCGCCCCCGCCGACCGGATACCGATACAGGTCCGTCGTCCCGTCGGCGGCGCGCCGGGTAAAGACCACCGCGTCGCCGCGCCACGCCGCTTCGGAATCGTGTTCGATCGACAGCAACAACGGCTGCACCCCGGCCCCATCGGCGCGAATCGTGTAGAGCGACACGCTGGCGGGCAGCCCCGCCGAGAACACCAGCCGGGAACCGTCCGGCGACCAGGCCGGCCAGCCCGCCTCGAACCCTGCGGGCATCGTGGCCGTCAGGTTTATGGCACCGGTGCCGTCCGCGTTCATCACCCAGATGTCCGGGCGGCCGGCCCGTCGGCTCCGGAACGCGATCCGGTCTCCGGTCGGCGACCACGCCGCCTGGTCGCTCGCCGCGTCGGAGGTCAGATACCGATAGGTGCGGGACGCCAGATCGAGCACCGCCACCGACCGGGTCCCGCCGGCCTCGATGGTGTACGCAATCCACCGCGGATCGGACGCGACCGTCGGCTCGACGATCCGGGTTCCCGCCGCCGGGGCCCAGAACTGGGCCGGCGCCCCGCCTAACCGCATGTCGAGCGTCGCCAGGCCGACCCCATCGTCGAGGACCAGATGGCTGATGGCGGCACCGACGCTGAGCGCCAGCGTGGCCCGCTGGCCTTCGCTCTCGGCCGTGATGGTCACCTCGCCCACGCCCACCGGCCGCACCACGCCGTTTCCGGTGACGGTGGCAACCAGTTGGTTGCTGCTGCTCCACGTCACCAGCCGATCGGTGAGGACCGCGCCGCCGGCGTCGCGCAGGGTCCACCGCATCGGAACGGCCGCTCCCACGGTGCTGAACGCCACTTCCTGATGGAGCTCGATCGACGCCACCGGCACCGGCTGCGGCACGACCGCGAACCGAACCACCGGCGACGGCCCTCCGCCCGGCCCCGGGTTGATCATCTCGATCTCGGCGTCGCCCACCTGCGCCAGGTCGCCGGCCCAGATGGTGGCCTGGGCCTCGGTGTCGCTGAGATACGTGGTGGGCCGCGTCACCCCGTTCCATCGGAGGCGGACGTTAGGCCGGAAGCCGGTCCCGACGATGGTGAGGGTCAGGTCGGGACCACCCGCCGCCACCGACGCCGGCGAAAACCGGACGATCGTGGGCGTGGGGTTGATCGGGTCGACCCGGATCGTCGCCTCGCCGGAGCGGGAGCCACTCGTGGCCCGGACCCGGGCGTTCCCCTCGGCCACACCGGTAACGAGACCGACCGCCGAGACCGTGGCGACCGCCGGATCGAGGCTCTCCCAGACAAAGACGGTACCGTCGACCGGGGCGCCCGCGGCCGTCCGGGCCACGGCGGTCAGCTGAACCCCCTCGCCCACGTTCATCGTGTGGGTGGCCGGGCTCACCACCACGGCGGCGATCTGCCCCCCGGGGGGATCGGCGGGGCCGGAGGTTGAGTCCCCACAAGCGGCGAGTCCAGCCAGGGCCACGGTCAGAGCCGTGGCCATCCCCACCCTCCCAGTCCCCTCGTACATCCCGCGCATCGTGCCTCCTCATTGGCCAGTCGGTTCGCGCCGCGCCGGTCCGAGTGACCGCCGGGCAACGCGGGGATAATTGGCGGCGCCCGTTAGCCGGCCGGCGAAGCGCGCGTTACCTTCGAGTTGACGCTTGTCCCACAACGACTTGGCCGATGATTCAACTCGACGTCCTGGGCACCATCGATCTCCGGCTGGACGGGGCCCCCGTCCGGGCGGTGCTCGTGCAGCCCCGTCGGCTGGCCCTGTTGACCTATCTGGCCGTCGCCAGGCCCCATGGGTTCCACAGCCGCGATCGGCTGATCGGGCTGTTCTGGCCCGACGCCGACCAGGAGCGGGCCCGCGGGTCGCTCCGCCAAGCCCTGCACCAGCTCCGGCGGGCCCTGGGCGAGGACGCCATCCTGGCCCGGGGCGAGCGGGAGATCGGGATCAACCCGGAGCGGTTCCGGATCGACGCGGCCCGGTTCGACGATGCCCTCGAGGCCGGGCGCCCGGAGGAAGCGCTGGAGCTGTATCGGGGGGATTTCCTTCCCGGGTTCTTCCTCGACGGCGCGATCGAGGTCGAGCGGTTCATCGAAACGGAGCGGGAGCGGTATCGGCGGGAGGCGGTGGGCGCGGCGTGGCGGATCGTCGGCGCCGACGAGGCCCGGGGCGACCGGCGCGCGGCCGCCTCGCACGCCCGGCGGGCGCTGGCCCTGGCCCCGTACGACGAGGCCGGACTCAGGCGGACCCTGACGCTGGTGGCTTCGTCGGGCGACCGAGCCGGAGCCCAACGGCTCTACGACGACTTCGTCAAACGGCTGGCGGAGGACCTCGAGCTGACGCCCTCCGACGAGACGGTCCGGCTCGTCAATCGACTCCGCGATGCGGGGACGGCCCCGGCCGACGAACCCGTTGCGGCGTCGTCTCCACCCGTCGCGGCGTCGACCCCGTCCGTAACGGCCCCGCCCGCCGCCGCGGTCGCGTCAACCCAGCCAGCTTCCGTTGGTTCGTCGCGGACCGCCGCTGAGGCGGCAGTCCCCCGCACCGCGCTCCGGTGGCGACGGTACCTGGCAGTGGCCGCGCTGGTGGTCGTCGGCGCGCTTGTCGCCCGAGCGGCCGCCCGGCCGGCCCCACCCGCCGCCGAGCCGGTTGCCGCCGGCGCCGTCTCGGCCCTCGGCGTGTTGCCGTTCGCCAACCTGAGTGGCGACCCGGCCAATGAGTACCTGGCCGACGGCATCACCCAGGAACTGGTGTCGGCGCTGGCCCGGATCCCCGGGCTCCACGTCGCCGGCTCGACCTCGGTGTTCACCTTCAAGGGCAAGGACGTGCCCCTCGACTCGATCGGGCGCTCGCTCCGGGTCGGGCACGTCCTCGAGGGAAGCATCCGCGTCACCGGCGACCGGGTAAGGATCGTAGCCGCCTTGATCGACGTCCGGTCCGGGTATCAGGCGTGGAGCGAGGCGTACGATGGCGACCTCGACGACGTTCTCTCGATGCAGAACGCCATTGCCCGATCGATCGTCGCGGCCCTCCGTCCCCGGCTCGGCCGGCCGGCGGATTCGGTCCTTTCGAGCCGGGTCGTCAACCCCAACGCCCACACCCAGCGGCTCCTCGGCCTGCAGGCCATGCGGGCCGGCGGTCCGGACGACTACACCGCCGCCGGCCGGTTCTTCGAGCGGGCGCTGGCGATCGACTCGAACTACGCGGAGGCGCAGGCCGGACTCGCCAGCGTCCAGATGATCGCGGCCATCCGAGGACTGGTGCCGCGAGCGGAGGGATACGCCCAGGCCACCCGGAGCGCCGAGCGGGCCCTGGCCCTCGACTCCACGGTGTCGGAGGCGCACGCGGTGCTGGCGCGGATCGCCCAGGACTATCACTGGGACTATTCGGCCGCCGATCGGCACTTCCGCCGCGCCATCGAGCAGAGCCCCGGCGACGAAGTCAGTCACCGCCAGTACGCCCGTCTCCTGGCGGTGCTGGGCAGGAAGGACGAGGCGATCGCAATGGCCCGCCGGTCGACCGACCTCGACCCCCTGGCGCCGGGATCCTACCGGTACCTGGGCCTGGCCTACTACTACGCCGGGCGACACGCCGAGGCCATCGAGTCGTTCGATCGGGCGCTCGCGCTCGACCCCGATCAGGTCTACACCGTCGCCTATCGCGCCTATCCGCTGAGCGCCCTCGGTCGCCACGCCGAAGCCACCGGCTCGCTCGACCGCGCCCTGACCCGCGCACCGGACGACCTCCTCGTCATCGCCGCCGCGGGAGTGGCCCGCGCGGCCGCCGGCGATTCGGTCGCCGCCCGTCGGTTGCTGGCCCGGCTCCTGGAGCGGCCGGGTCCCTCGCCCTACCTGGCCGCCGAAATCCTGGCCACGTTAGGCGATCGCGACGGGATGTTCGCGATGCTCGAGCGCGCGGTGGCCGAGCACGACCCGGTGGTGACCGAGTTGGGGGCGATGCCCATCTTCGAGCCGTTCCGGGCCGACCCGCGCATGGCCCGCCTCCGGGCCCGACTCCGGCTGCCCTGACCACCCGGGGCGGAGGCTGGCCCCGGATCGGCCCCGCTGACGATATTCCGACGACTACCCCGGAGAATCTCCAATGGCGTTTCGGCACCTCGGGCCGGCCCTGTTGTTGGCCGCTCTGTCCGGCTGCACTCCGTCCTCCAAGGATGCGACCCCGGCCGAGCCGCGGTCACTGGCCCTGGTCGACTCCACCAGCAGGATCGACGCCCTGGTCCGCGAACCGATGGTCGTGCGGCACCCGAGCGGCGCCCTCTTCACGAGCGGTTACTGGGATTCCATCCCTCCGCTCTACCGGAGCGACGACGACGGCCGCACCTGGAGCCCGGTCGACCTCGGACCCCGGACCGCGGGCGCCACCGGGAACTCCGACGTCGACCTCGCCGTCGGACCCGACGGCAGTCTCTACCTGATTACGCTCGAGTTCGACCGCGCTGGCTACCGGGGGAAGAGCATCCAGGTGGCGACGAGCCGGGACGTCGGCAAGACCTGGCGATGGACCCGGTTGTCGGAAACCACGATGGACGATCGTCCCTGGGTCGAGGTGGCACCGGACGGCACCGTCCACGCCATCTGGAACGACGGCGCCGGGGTCTCGTACGCCGTCAGCCGCGATACCGGTTCCACCTGGACGGAGGCGGATCGGA
>JAEUJH010000652.1 GCA_016794825.1 Gemmatimonadota bacterium | reverse complement strand
GACGGTGCCGACGCCGATGAACGCGCCCTCCGCCGCGGCCAGCCGCTCGAGCGGGCGGCCGGTGCCGTCGAGCACCGACCCGAGCAGTCCGGGCCCGAGTTCGGCCAGCAGCGGCGCGCCGGTGGGTACCACCGGATCCTCGAGCGCGAGCCCGCCGGTGTCCTCGAACACCTGAATGGTGGCGACGTCGCCATCGAGTCGGATCACTTCGCCGAGGAGGCCTCGAGGGCCGACCCGGACGATCTCGAACAGTCCGGCCTCTCGGAGGGGTGCCGCCTCGACCAGCGCGCCCGCGGCGCGAATGACCCGGGCCGTGGTCATTGCAGCCTCACCCGATAGCCGATGGCTCGGCGGAGCAGTTCCACCACCCGGTCCTCCGCCGATCGGGCCCCGCTCCAGGCCGGCCCCGGGAACGGCACCACCACGGGCCGGGCCGAGCGGTCGAGCCGGACCCGAAGCTCGGCAGGCAGCGACTCATAGATCGACTCCTCGATCAGGAGGACCCCGAGTTCGCCCCGGGCCAGGAGCGCGGCGATCGGTGGCGATGGATCGGCGGCCTCCGACACCGGCTCCGCCACCAGGCCAGCCAGCGCGAACCCGGCCGCGGCCGAGGGCCGGCAGATCACCTCGACGACGCCTTTCATGACGTCGTCACCAGCAGCGGTTCCACCGAGGCGGTGGTGGCGCCCATGGCCAGCCCGCCCAGCACCAGCCGGAGGTCGTGCGCCTCGGCCCGGATTCGTTCGATGGCCCCGAAGAGGACGCCGGGCCCGAGCGGATCGCGCCGTCCGAGCGCGCGGAACCACGTCTGCAGCGCCGCGGCCGTCCGACTCTCGAGCGCGGCCATCGGCGCCGCCCGGTCCGCAAAGGCCGGCGCCAGCGGTCCCGCCGACAACGCCACGGCCAGCCGATCGCGGATCCGATCGGCGTCGCCGTGCGCCGCGATCCGGCGGAACTCGTCCTCCGACAGCTGCCGCCCGCCCGGAAGAAAGACCTCGTCCGGCGCGACGTCGGCGGCCCAGCCGGCGGCGGTCAGGAGCGACCAGGCGTTCTCCCGATCGATGATCGCCGCCGCGAACTCGCGGAGCAGGCGTCCGCCGGCGCGGGCCGCGCGGGTGGCCCGGGTCGCGAAGGATCGCGCCAGCGCCGTTTCGAGTCCGAAGAGTCCCCGCCCCACCGCTGTTCCGTCGCGCTCGGCCCGCCGGGCCGCTTCGGCGAGCGCTCGTCCCGCGGGATGGCCTTGGCGAGTCAACTCCCGGATCAACGCGTCGGGCGAAGCGGCTTGGGCCAGGCGGGCGAGGGCCCGCTCCGGGAGCCCCGGCGTCGGCACCAGCGCGCGGAGCCGTTCGGTGGGTGCGGCCCCGTGCGCCGCCCCGCGGAGGAGCACCCGAAGACTGCGGCGATCCTCGTCCTCGTACACCACCGCCAGCGCGGCGCGCCGGGGCCCGAGCCAGCGATCGAGAATGGCGAGCCGCCGGGCCGTCACCCGGCCGATGGCCCGATCGAACTCCCCGGGCGACCCGGCCGCCGCCGGATCGATCGGAACGCCGAAGTCGAGAATCCGCCGCACCGCCGCGAGCCAGGTGCCCGATTCGAGGAGCCGCAGCAACTGCTCCCGTCGGAGGAGATGGGTCGCGAGGCCGACCGCGCGGGCGTTCACGTCATCCCATCGCATCGGAGATTTCCCCCATGCGGGCCACGAGCGCGATCGCCAGATCGGCGCGCTGGCGCCGAAGCCGCTCGGGCAGGGTGTTGTCGACCGTGACGGCGCCGTCCTCGGTGCGGCCGAGGATGCCCGGGGCCGCGGTGCTCGCGGATCGAACCGAGACGCTGGACTGACCGGCCAGCATCGGCTCGACGAGCGCCACCGCCTCGGGTGGGCATTCGAGTCGAGCCGGGCGGCCTTCGAGGAATCGAACGGTGTCGGCGGCCAGATCGGCGGCGCGGTGACGCCATCGTTCCAGCGCCAGCTGCTCGAGCCGGGCCTCCGCCGCGGCAAAGATCCGGTCGACCGCTCTGGCCCGGGCGTTCAAGGTCCGCTCCCGCTGGCTTCGTTCCGCGCTCGCCAGGGCCCGGCGGATGGCGCGGGCCTCGGCGTCGGCGAGCCGATCCGAGGCGGCGGATCGCTCGCGGTCGGCCCGTGCCGCGGCCTCCCGCTCGATCGTCGTCGCCTCGGCCTCGGCTGCCGCCAGCAGGCCGGAGGCCTCGGCCTCCGCCTCGCGGGCGAGAACGGCCAGCAGTTCCTCGATGGCCATGGGGCCGTCAGCCGGCTCGGAACAGGATCAGCACCGAGACGATGAAGCCGAGAATCGCCATCGTCTCGGGGATCGCGACCATCAGGATCGCCGTGGTGCTGAGTTCCGGTTTCTCCGCCAGGGTCGCCGCCATGGCGGGTCCGATGCGCGATTGCGCCCATCCGGTGGCCAGGGCCGGAATCCCGACCGCCACCGCCGCGCTGATCGCAATCCAGAGAACCGACATGGTACCTCCTCGGTCAGGGTCGTGGCGTCGGCTGCGGACGCCAGTGGCCGAACGGCGCGAACGGCGCGCCGCCCGGACTGTAGAATTTTCCGAAGAACTCGACGTAGTGGAGCCGGAGTCCGTGGACCGTCGGGGCAAAGACGCCGAGCACGAAGTTGACGAGATGAAAGAGGAGGCCGAACAACACCCCCACGACCACGCTGCCCACGCTGCCGGCCAGGCGATTGGCCACCACGGCCATCATGACCGACGCCGTGCCCAGCGCCATGATACGGGCGTACGAGAGCACGTTGCTCACGGTCGACAGGAACTCGATCGGCGCGATGATCCCTTCGGCGATCACCAGGACCGGGAACGCGATCAGGGTGACGACCACCGCGGGCGTCAGGAGGGCCCGCGGCACCACCTCGAAGGCGGCCAGCAGCGCCACCGCCACGAAGATCAGCATCACCAGCGCGGCGCTCCGTCCCACCGCCTGGCGAGGATGACCGCGGGCCGCGTTGATGATGCCGAGGACGAGGCCGAGGGAGACGTGAACCAGCCCGATCGCGACCGCCAGGGCCAGGAACGGAATCAGCGACTCCTCCCGGTTGAAGACCACGGGGCTGAGACCGAACCAGTGGTGCCCGAGATCGCCGAAGAACTCCCCGAACCCGATCCCGAACAGGACGGCAAACGCGGACCCCGCGCCGAGGACCTCCGCGATCGAGCGAGCCGGGCTGCCCTCCCGCGACCGGCGACGGAGCCAGAGCGCCAGCGCGGCGAGCACCAGACCGTAGCCGATGTCGCCCAGGATCAGCCCGAAGAACATCGGAAAGAACACGGCCGTGTACGGCGTGGGATCGATCGAGCCGTACTTCGGCAGCGGCAGCATCCCGGTCAGCAGTTCGAACGGGCGGAACAGTCGCGGATTGGCCAGCACGACGGGAGCGTCCGCGCCGCTCCATTCCTCCCGGGCCACCGTCTCGATGACGACGGCCGTGCCGCAGCGGCGGCCGAGTTCGCGAGCCAGGCGGGGCTGCTCGCTGGTCGGAGTCCAGCCCTCGATCACGAAGCTCCGAGGCGTCGTGGCCGTCTGTTCCCGCGCGGCGAGTTCGAGCAGGCGGTCGGCGGCGGCGATCCGGCCGCGAGCCAGATCGGGCCCTTCCTCCGCGGCCAGTCCCGCCCGCCGCCGCTCCAACTCGGCCAGCTCGGCGTCGAGCGCCGTCCGCCGGGCCTCCAACGCCGGGACCGCGTCGAGGATTCCGGCGGAGCTCACGCCGGGCGGCAGCGGCAGCTCGTGGATTCCACTCTGGGCCAGGAGGCGGTCCACTCGCGCGGCCTCGTTGGTCGGGACCAGCAGCAGCGCGGCCAGCTCGCCGCTCGGCATCGGACTCGTCTCGAGGGCAAAGTCGGTCCCGAGCACTTTCTCGAGCGCCGCTCGGAGGCGGGCGACGGCCTCGGGGTCCTCACCGCGGAGGATCAACTGGTAGCCGTGCATCCGGCCGCCCCGAGCCCGAGGCAGCAGGCCGCGAAAGGCCTGGACGAACTGTTCGAACCGCGCGATCTCGGCCCGCTCGGCCGCGACGTCGCGAGCCTGGCGGTCCAACCGGTCGAGGGTCCGCGCCACCCGATGGGTGGCCCGAGCCCAGCGGGCAAAGTCGGCGGTCGAGGCGGGCGCCCCGGTGGGGACTGGATTCGGGGCCGCGTTGGTTCGGGAGGCCAGCGCGTCGAGATCGCGAGCGAGGTTGCGAAGGTGGCGGGCCTGGCGGGCTTCGCGATCGGACAGGGCCACGGGATGCAGTGCCGGCGCCGGCTTGGGCGCGGCCAGATGGACGGTCCCGAGGTCCTGGAGCGCCGCGAGGGTCCGGTCCAACTCGATCCGAGGGCCGAGGATGCGCACCCGCGTCATCGGGATGATCATGGGACCAGGACTCGCTCGACCAGCCAGTCGGCCAGGGTGGCGACGTCGCGATCCGAGAGGCCTTCGAACCGGGCCACGATCCGGTCGGTTTCCGCCTCGATTTCACTCCGGCGTCGCTCGAGGTCGCGGGCGCGGTGTTCGAGCCGCTCCCTCTCGAGCGCCGCCAGCTCGGCCGCGAGTCCTTCGGTCAGCGCCGCGGCCCGGGCCCGCGCCTCGGCGACCCGAGCCGCCGCGCGCTCGCGCGCGTCGGCCACGGCGGCGTCCAGCCGGGCTTCGGTGGCGAGCAGCTGCGCCAGCGAACCGGATGGACCGCCCGGATCCTCGCGTCGCCTCGTGCCCACGGACCCTCCCTGGGAGCCCGTCGAACCACGGCTCCCAGGGATGAAGGTGACGCTGGATTGATGAACTGGGGGAAAGAACGGGTTGAAGCCCTCTTCAGGACCCTAACGGCCCCGGCCTACTTCCATTCGGTGGCCAGCCGCTCGGCGATCCGGCCCTCGAGCGCCTCGAGTTCCACGAAATCGCCCTTGTTCTGACCGGTAAAGATCCCCACCACCGTCGGGCCGCCCTGGTAGAACAGGATTCCGACGTCGTTTCCGGCGATCGGGGGCCAGTCGCCGGTCTTGTGGGCCACGTGGACGCCCTTGTACTGGGCCCGCCGGGGCAGCCGCGACGCGTAGAACTGGCGGCCCATCATGTCGACCATCATCTGACTGTGGGCCTTCGAGGCGTACTTGGCGTCGAGGATCCCCTCGAGCATCGTGACGATTTCCCGCGCCGTGGTGACGCCCAGCCACTTGGTCGAGTCGCCTTCGAGGGCAAAGCTCCGGGCCGCCGATTCCGGGTTGGTCGGGAAGCCCTTCTCGAACACCTCCCGGTCGGTCATCGAGGCGTTCTTCGGGTCGGCGCGGACCCAGACTTCGCGGAACAGCGCGCCGGTGGTGGAGTTGAGCCGGGTCTGCTTGAACCCGAACCGGACCAGCATGTCGTTCACCGCCTTGAGGCCGACCTTGCCGATCAGGATGTCGGTGGCGGTGTTGTCGCTGGTGATGATCATCTGCTCGATCAGGTCCCGCCAGGTGAGCGACACCCCGAGATCGAAGGTCTGGATCAGCCCGCTCCCGCGGCGGTAGTCCTCCGCCTTGACCGTGTAGCGGTCGGTCAGCTTGAACTTGCCGGCTTCCACATCCCGGAACGCCTGGATCATGACCGCCAGCTTGATCACGCTGAGCGTGTTCATCGGCTGGTCGGCCCGGATCGCGATGGTCCGTCCGGAGGGTCGGTGCCGGGCAAACATCGAACTCCGGGCCTGGAGGCCATCGAGACCCTTGGCGAAGTCGGCCTCCATCGTCTGGGCGACGGCCCCGGCGGGGATCGCGGCCGACAGGAGGAGCGGCAGGAACAGTCTGGCGTTCATGGCAGCACCTTCGATCAGCGGGCCGATCCGGCCGGTTCGGGGGTTCGGAGCGCGGCGGCAATCGGGCCGAGGGCGGCATCGAAGTGGGTCGCGAAATCGGCGAGCGTCGCCTCGTTCATGGCGGTCGAGAGGACGTACATCTGCCGGGACGCGGAAAAGACCCCGCGATTGAGCAGCGACAGGTGCATCGCGGACTGAGCGGCCCGGTTGCCCGCGTGGGTCTGGGCCGGGCTGGTGATCGGACCCTTGGCGAAGTGGAGCTGCATGGTCGAACCGAACCCGACCACTTCGGCGTCGACGCCGTGACTCGCGATGATCCCGTTGAGCCGGGCCCGGAGGCCGTCGCCGGCGGCGTTGAGGGCCGCCACGGCGGGGCGGTCGAACAACTCCAGGGTCGCGATGCCCGCGGCCATCGTCGCCGCGTTGCCGTTGTAGGTCCCCGAGTGAACGATGGCGCCCGGACGGGTCGGATCGTAGGTGGCCATCACGTCGGCCCGGCCCCCGAAGGCCCCGATCGGCAGGCCGCCCCCGATGATCTTGCCGAACGCCGTGAGGTCGGGCCGCACGCCGAGGTGTTCCTGCATCCCGCCGTAGCCGAGGCGGAAGGTGATGATCTCGTCGAGAATGAGGAGAACGCCGCACTCCTCGGTGACCGCGCGGAGCCCGCGAATGAACTCGGCCGCGGCGGGAATCGCGCCGCCGGCGCCCATCACCGGTTCGACGATCACCGCCGCGAGTTCATGGCGGTGCTGGCGGATCAGGTTCGCGGTCCAGTCGAGGTCGTTGTAGCGGCCGAGGATGACCTCGCTGAGCGCGCCCGGCGACAGCCCGGCGGGCCGGCTGTCGTACGGCGGCGCCATGGCCACGGCCACCTGATCGTGGGAGCCGTGGTAGCCGCCCTCCATCTTCATGATCTTGACCCGACCGGTGAACGCCTTGGCCGCGCGGAGCGCAAAGAGGGTGGCCTCGGTGCCCGAGTTGCAGAACCGGAGCCGCTCGACCGAGGGAACCCGGCTGGTCAGCATTTCGGCCAGGCGGACCTGCAGCTCGTTGGCGGTCCCGTGGACGGTGCCCTGGGTGCCTTGCTCGACCAGGGCCCGGTGGACCGTCGGGTGGGCGTGGCCGTGGAGCAGCGAGGTGAAATTGTTGAGGAAGTCGAGGTACTCGTTGCCGTCGGCGTCCCAGAGGCGGCATCCCTGACCGCGCGAGATGAACAGCGGGTAGGGCAGGTGGAACGTGCCGGTGCGGGTATCACCGCCCGGCATGACCTTGGTGGCCCGTTCGTACCAGGCACGTGACTTGGGGGTCCGGGACTGGAACGCGGCCAGTTCCGGGGCCACCAGCTGTTCGAGCGGATTCATTGGGGGGTCTCCCGACCGGGGGCAAAGCCAATTGTATCCAATGATCCGGCCCGGAGCCAGCCTGCGGCCAGCCCCGGCGACCAGGTCAGGACCCCGGCCCCGTCGCCCCGTGGCGACCGGACCCTCCCAAGGCGATCTTCGCCGCTGTAAGGGAATCCTCCCCCGGACCGCAGCATCGGGGAGGGGGTCTGCGTAGTTGATCGGCGGTGACCGAGCCGGCGCCGCCCCAACACCTCAGAACAGCGCAAGTCGGATTTCGATGATCCAGATCCATCGATGGGCATGGGGGCTCGCGGTCATGGCCCTCCTGGCGGGGTGCAAAGAGGAGCGGCGGGCCGGATCGAGCGCCGTGCCGGTGACCGTCGCCAAGGCGGAACGGCGGACGGTGCCGTTCGAGGTGTCGGCCCCCGGGACCGTCGAACCGATCCGGGCCGTGGCGGTTACCGCGCAGGTGTCCGGCCTCGTCACCGGGGTTCGCTTCCGGGAGGGCGATCTGGTGGAGGCGGGCCAGGTGCTGGTCGAGATCGACCCGCGGCCCTATCGGAACGCCCTCCAGCAGGCGGAGGCCAGTCTGGCCCGCGACCTGATCCAGCTCGACAACGCCCGGCGTCAGGTGGAGCGCTACCAGGGTCTGGCCCAGAGCGAGTACATCACGTCGGAGCAGTACGAAACCCTCAAAACCAACGCCGCCGCCCTGGCCGCCACGGTCCAGGCCGACTCGGCCGCCGTGGCCAACGCCCGGCTCAATCTCGACAACACCACCATCCGGGCCCCGATTTCGGGGCGGACCGGAAGCCTCCTGATCAAGGAAGGAAACCTGGTCCGGGCGCAGGGTGGCGAGCCGCTGGTCCTCGTCAATCAGATCCGGCCGATCCTGATCCGGTTTGCGGTGCCCGCGAGCTTCCTCCCGGCCATCCGCGCCCGCCGGGGCGAGGCGCTGGCCGTCCGCGCGGTCCCGGGGCAGGACTCGACGGAACTGGTGGGTCGGCTGCTCTTCGTCGACAACGCCGTCGACACGACGACCGGGACGATCCTCCTCAAGGGCCAGTTCGCCAACGCCGACGGGATGCTCTGGCCGGGCCAGTTCGCCACGGCCACGCTGGTTCTCTATCAGGAAAACGACGCGATTCTGGTCCCCACCCCGGCCATCGTGGCCGGCGAGGCCGGATCGTACGTCTTCATCGTGACGCCCGAGAAGAAGGCCGTCGTCCGGGCCATTACCGTGGGCCGCACCGTGGGCGAGTTCCAGATCGTCACCAGCGGACTCGAGGCGGGCGAGACGGTGGTGACCGACGGCCAGTTGCGGTTGACCGAGGGGTCGGTCGTGGACGTCAAGAACGTCGATGCCGGGAGGTAGCCGATGAACATCGCCGAACCATTCATCAAGCGCCCGATCGCCACCACGCTGATCATGACCGGCGTGGTGATCTTCGGCGCGCTGGGCTACCGGCAGCTCCCGGTCAGCGACCTGCCGACGATCGACTACCCGACCATCAACGTCAACGCCAACCTGCCGGGCGCCAATCCGGAAATCATGGCGGCGGCGGTGGCGACCCCGCTGGAGCGGGCCTTCTCCAGCGTTCCCGGCATCGAGCAGATCACCTCGTCGAGCAGCCAGGGTTCCACCAACATCACCCTGCAATTCTCGCTCTCGCGGAGCATCGACGCGGCGGCTCAGGATGTCCAGACGGCCATTTCCCGGGCCAGCCGCGGCCTCCCGGACGACATGCGGGACCCGCCCAACTACAACAAGTCGAACCCCTCCGACCAGCCGATCGTCTACTTCTCGGTGGCTTCGCGGACGCTCCCGCTCTCGACCGTCAACGAGTACGCCGAGACGATGATCGCGCAGCGGCTCTCGACGATCGAGGGCGTGGCGCAGGTCAACCTGATGGGCGAACAGCGCTACGCCGTGCGGGTCCAGCTCGACCCCCGGGCGCTGGCCTACCGGCGGATCGGGCTCGATGAGGTGGTGACGGCGGTCAACGCCAACAACATCAGCAGCCCGGCCGGAGCGGTCTGGGGCCGCCACAAGGTGCTGGCCCTGCAGTCGAACGGTCAGCTCCAGAACGCGGAAGCCTTCCGCGACGTGACCGTGGCCTACCGCAACGGCTCGCCGGTCCGACTCGGCGACCTCGGCCTGGTGGTCGACGCGGTCCGGAACCCGCGCTCCGGCAACTGGTACAACGGGATGCGGACCATCACCCTGGCCGTCAACCGGCAGCCGGGCTCGAACACCGTCGAGGTGGCCGACCGGGTGACGGCCATGGTCGAGAGCATCAAGCAGCAGCTCCCGCCCTCGATCGAGGTCAACGCCCTGTACGACCGGTCGGTGACGATCCGCGAGTCGGTGGCCGAGGTGAAGTTCACCCTGGTGCTGACCCTGGCGCTGGTGGTGATGGTGATCTTTCTCTTCCTCCGGAACCTCCCGGCCACCGTCATCCCCAGCATGGCGCTCCCGATGTCCATCGTCGGGACGTTCGGCGCCATGGCCCTCCTCGGCTTCAGCATCGACAACCTCTCGATGATGGCCTTGACGCTGGCCGTCGGGTTCGTGGTCGATGACGCCATCGTGATGCTCGAGAACATCGTGCGCCACCTCGAGATGGGGAAACCGGTCCGGCAGGCCTCGCTCGACGGCGCCAAGGAGATCGGGTTCACGATCGTCTCGATGACGCTGTCGCTGGTGGCGGTGTTCATCCCGATCCTGTTCATGCCGGGGCTGCTCGGCCGCCTGTTCCACGAGTTCGCGGTGGTCATCGGCGTCGCGATCCTGATTTCCGGGTTCGTGTCCCTGACGCTGACACCGATGATGTGCAGCCGGTTCCTGCGGGCCGGCCACCATCAGAATCAGGGTCGGTTCTACCGCGCCACCGAGGCCGGCTATCAGTGGAGCCTCGAACGCTACCGCCGGTCGCTGGTCTGGGTCATGGACCATCGCCGCCTGACGATGGCGTTCTCGGCCGCCATCCTGGTGGGAACCGTGTTCCTGTTCCGGATCGTGCCCAAGGGGTTCATCCCGACCCAGGACATCGGCGCCGTCTTCGGCACGCTCGAGGCCGCCGAAGGGACGTCGTACGAGCAGATGGTCGACCACTATCGAAAGGTCGGCGAGGTCATCCGGCAGAACCCGAACGTCCGGGCGGTCCAGGTCTCGAGCTGGGGCAACAACCAGGGTCGGGTGAGCGTCTACCTGAAGCCGCACGAGGAGCGGCGGGCCAAGGCGGACCAGGTCATCCGGGAACTCAATCGGCCGCTGGCGGAGGTGCCGGGGGTGCGGGTCTTTCTCAGCAACCCGCCGGCCATCCGGATCGGCGGCCGCCAGAGCAAGAGCCAGTACCAGTTCACGCTCCAGAGCCCCGAACTCGACGTGCTCTACCAGCAGGCCACGGTCCTGGAAACCCGGATGCGGGACCTGCCGGGCCTGATCGACGTGACCAGCGATCTCCAGATCCGGAATCCGCAGCTCCGGGTCAACGTCGACCGCGACCGGGCCGCGGCGCTCGGCCTCAACATCAGCCAGGTCCAGAGCGCCTTGTACAACGCGTTCGGGTCACGGCAGATCTCGACCATCCTCGGCAGCAACAACGAGTACCCCGTGATCCTCGAACTGCTGCCCGAATTCCAGCGGGATCCGGCGGCGATCAACCTGCTGCACGTCCGCTCCCGCACCGGCGCTCTGGTGCCGCTGGGCTCGGTGGCGTCGGTCGAACCGATCCTCGGCCCGCTGTCCGTCAACCACTCCGGTCAGCTGCCATCCGTCACCCTCTCCTTCAACCTGGCCGAGGGAACCCCGCTCGGCGACGCGGTGACCTCGGTCCGCCAGCTGGCCGACGAGGTTCTCCCGTCGAACATCACCACCAGTTTCTCGGGCACCGCGGCGGCGTTCCAGGAATCGCAGACCGGGTTGCTCGCGCTGCTGCTCGTGGCGGTGCTCGTGATCTACCTGGTGCTGGGCGTGCTCTACGAGAGCTTCATCCACCCGATCACGATTCTGTCGGGCCTGCCGTTTGCCGTCTTCGGGGCGCTGCTGACGCTGCTGATCTTCAAGACCGATCTCGACATCTACGCCTACGTCGGTCTGATCCTCCTGGTCGGCCTGGTCAAGAAGAACGCGATCATGATGATCGACTTTGCGCTCGACGCTCAGCGCAACGACGGGAAGAAGCCGGCCGACGCGATCGTGGAGGCCTGTCTGGTCCGGTTCCGGCCGATCATGATGACCACGATGTGCGCCCTGATGGGCACCCTCCCGATCGCGATCGGCTGGGGCGCCGGTGCCGAAGCGCGGCGCCCGCTCGGCATCGCGGTGGTGGGCGGCCTGGCGTTCTCGCAGGTGGTCACCCTCTACGTGACCCCGGTCATCTACAGCTACCTCGATTCCTTCCAGGGTTGGGTCAAGGGCCTCTCCCGTCGCCGGGCGGAGGCCGCCGCGCCCGCGCTCGAGACCGGCTCCCGCTAGGGCGGGGGCCGGACCGGGGTGTGATCTCCGTCACTGGCTTAACGCCGGGGGCCGGTGGGCGTCTGGTCTGATGGAAGACGCGAAACCCGGGTCCCTCGACCCCCAGACTACGGAGAAGCCGGCATGTTGACCCTGACCGCCCTCAGCACCCTGTTCGTCCTTGCCGTCGACCTGCCTCAGCTGCCGGACCCCTGCACGCCGAGGCACCGCGCCCGCGACCGGATGGAAGACGTCCGTGACCGCCGGGAAAACGTCCGCGACCGCGCCGAGGACCGGCGGGACCGGGCCGAGGACGTTCGGGATCGTCGGGAGGACCGCCGCGATCGGCTGCACGACGGGGGCCGGCGCGATCGGATCGAGGATCGCCGGGATCGGGCCGAAGACCGGGCCGACCGCCGGGAAGACGTTCGCGATCGGAGAGAGGATGTGCGGGACCGTCGCGAGAACCGCCGGGATCGGCGCCACTGCGTCTGACGAGCCGGGCGGAGAACTGAACCAAGCGGGCGACCCCACGGGCCGCCCGCTGCTCGTTTCAGGGCCCTCGCGGTCTCCGGGGTTTGGCGCCAAGTTTGGGCCGTCCCGTCGCTCGTTCGACTCCTGGAGGTCCCCGGTCATGAATCGCCCCGGCTTCGTTGCCGCCGCTCTCGTCACGTTCTCCGCCACCGCCGCCGTCGCCCAGGTCGATTATCGACGCGC
>JAEUJH010000591.1 GCA_016794825.1 Gemmatimonadota bacterium | reverse complement strand
CCGGCATCGCTCTCGGAGGCGAGCGCGACCAGCGCGGCCCAGAGGGTGCAGAGCCCCGCCAGGATCGGCGCCACGCCCAGTTGGAGAGCCGCGATCAGTTGAGACACGCCAGGTACCGCTCCTGTCGTTTCCACATCGGCGACCGGATCCGGGCCTCGGTCTCGGGGTGATCCCACCCGAGAACGTGAAGGGTCCCGTGGATGACGAGCCGCAGCAGTTCCTCCCGAACCGGAATCCGCCGGGCCCGGGCTTCCCGCTCGGCCACGGCCCGGCAGACGTAGACGTCACCGGCCAGGGTGCCGTCAGGCTGGACGAGCGAAAACGAGAGCACGTCGGTCGGCCGATCGTGGCCCTTCCAGGCCGCGTTGAGGCGCCGCATGGTGGCCGCCCCGACGAACGACACCGACACCGACGCCACCCGCCGCTCCCGCGCCAGCACCAGCCGCACCGCTCGATCGATCCGCGCCGCCGCCACCGGCTGGTGACGACCCTGGATCGTCACCACCGACGACGGGACGGGCCGTTCAGCCGTTCTGGTCCTGCGCGTAGGCACGGATGATCTCGCGGACCAGCCGATGCCGGACCACGTCCGCTTCGGTCAGATAGCAGAAGACGAGCCCGTCGATGCCGGGCAGGATCCGTTCGATCTGGATCAGCCCGGAGTCCTCCCGCTTGGGCAGGTCGACCTGGGTCTTGTCGCCGGTCACCACGACCTTGCTGTTCACGCCCAGTCGGGTGAGGAACATCTTCATCTGGGCGCCGGTGGCGTTCTGGGCCTCGTCGAGGATGATGAACGCGTCGGACAGGGTCCGCCCCCGCATGTACGCCAGCGGGGCGATCTCGATGGTCCGGCTCTCGAGGGCCTTGGCCACCCGGTCCTGCGGCATCATGTCCTCGAGCGCGTCGTAGAGCGGCCGGAGGTACGGATCGACCTTGGCCTGGAGGTCGCCGGGGAGGAAGCCTAACGACTCGCCGGCCTCGACCGCGGGCCGCGCCAGGATGATCCGGCGGACCCGTTTCCGGGCCAGCGCCTCGATGGCCTTGGCCACCGCCAGATAGGTCTTGCCGGTGCCCGCGGGACCGATCCCGATGACGATGTCGTTCTGGGCAATGGCCTGGAGGTAGTCCTTCTGCCCCTGGGTCTTGGGCAGGATGGCCCGCCGCAACCCGGGCAGCAGGATCCGCCCCTCGCCCGGCGTGGTCAGTTCGGGCGGCACCGCCCCGTCCTGCGCCATCCGGGTGATCACGTCGGGGGTCACGCCGTCGCCCATCCGGGCCAGATCGATGAGGGCCTGGATGACGGTCCCGGCGCGGTCGACCTGCTCCCCGGGCCCGCTCACCATCAGGGTGTCGCCGCGGAGCGCGGCACGGACGCCGAGCACCCGGCCGAGTTCGACCAGGTTGGCGTCGTTGACGCCCGCGAGCAGGAGCGGATCCGCCCCTTCGATCCCGAACCGCTGGATGGTCTCGTCGGCCATGTCAGCTCGCCGACCGGCGGACGGTCAGGTTGAGGACGTCGAGGTCTTTCTGCTCCACCTTGACCGGCGCGCCCTCGAACAGGGCCCGCGCGGCGGTCGTCTTGGGAAACGCGACCACGTCCCGCAACGACGGCGCGCCGGCCAGGAGCATGGCCGTCCGGTCGAACCCGATCGCGAAGCCGCCCATCGGTGGCGCCCCGGTGGCCAGGGCATCGAGCAGGAACCCGAACCGACGCCGCTGCTCCTCCGGCTCGATCCCGAGCAGCTTGAAGACCCGCTGCTGCAGTTCGGGATCGGTGATCCTGATGGAGCCGCTGCCGAGTTCGGTGCCGTTGTAGACCGCGTCGTAGTGGATGGCGCGGCACCGGCCCGGGTCGGTCTCCAGGAACGGAACGTCGTCCGGATGGGGCGAGGTGAAGGGGTGATGGACGAAGACGTGCTGCCCGGTGACCGGATCCGGCTCGAAGAGCGGGAAGTCGACCACCCACAGGAACGCGTGCTTCATCCGGGGCGCCGGCGCCAGACGGCGGATCAGCGCGGTGCGGACGGCATGGAGCGCCGGCGACGTCACCCCATCGACGCCGACGATGCCGACGAACCCTTCGCCCGGCTGCCCTCCCAGGGCGGCCACGAATTCCGGACCGACCGCCTTGACGCCCTGACCTTCCCAACCCGCGTCGCCACGCTTCATCCAGACCAGACCGGAGGCGCCCGCATCCTTGGCCGTCTGGGTCAGCGCGTCGAAATCCTTCCGCGACAGTTCGGCCGCCCCGGCAACCCTGATTCCGCGGAAGCGAACCCCACCGGTCCCGACCGCCGCCAGGAACGGCGCGGCCCCCGGCCCGAGCCGGCTCCCGACGTCCTCGATTTCGAAGCCGTAGCGGAGGTCCGGCTTGTCGATGCCCCACCGCTCCATCACTTCGGCGTAGGTCAGCCGGGGGAACGGCTGCGGCACGGTTTCGCCCGCTTCGTCCCACTGGCCGATCAGGACCGCCTCGATGTACTTCATCACGTCGTCGGCGGTGACGAACGAGGTCTCGATGTCGATCTGGGTGAACTCGGGCTGCCGGTCAGCCCGCAGGTCCTCGTCGCGGAAACACCGGGCGATCTGGAAGTACCGATCGTAGCCCGCCACCATCAGCAGCTGCTTGTAGATCTGGGGCGACTGGGGCAAGGCATAGAACTCACCCGCGTGGACTCGCGACGGCACCAGGTAGTCGCGGGCGCCCTCGGGGGTCGGCTTGGTGAGGATCGGCGTCTCGATCTCGAGGAAGCCCATGTCGCTCAGGTCGCGACGGGCCCGCTGGGCCAGCCGGTGA
>JAEUJH010000549.1 GCA_016794825.1 Gemmatimonadota bacterium | reverse complement strand
GCGTCAGGGGGTGATTTGGGACAGTTTGTCGATCGAAACCCGCATGGCGCCGATCCGAAGCACGACCTGTCCGCCTTCGAAGAGCACCCCGTCGACTACGCCGTCGGTGTAGGTCTTGGTGGCGACCGCGTCCCCGGAGGGGCCCTCGACCGACACCGCATACTGGTAAACGCCCGGCGGCAGATCGGTCGGCGGCCGGACCGTCCGGGAACCGCCCGGGATCGAACCGAGGGACCGCGTGGCCACCGCCCGGCCGGAGGCGTCGTAGAGCGTCAGCGTGGCCTTGCCACCGGTCCCGGCGACGTCGACGTGGAACGAGGTCGAGCCGTCCGAGGCCACCGTGAGCTGACTTCCTTCCGCCAGGACGTGCTTCCCGATCAGCGAGGCGCCGCGCGACGTCTTGTCGAGCAACGTCCGGGCAACCGAATCGGCCTGCTGGTTCGAGAACGCGTCATTGAGCTTGGTGAGCTGCTCGACCGACGAGAACTGCGCCAACTGAGCGGCGAAGGCCTCCGGCTCCATCGGATTGAGCGGATCCTGGTGCTTGAGCTGGGTCACCAGCAGCTCCAGGAACTGGTCCCGGCCGAGCTCGCTGCGATTGCGAGCCGGCGCGGTGGTCGACGGCGAGCCGCCGAGGCCCGCCAAAGGAAAGGTCATCGGGTCCCTCGCTGATCCTGGCGCTGGTCGCGGCCCCGCTGCGACTGCCGCCCGTGGTCCTGCCGTTCCTGCCTCGCGTCCGCCCATCGGTCGCGACGTTCTTCCTCGGCCGTCTGACGGGACAGGCCGCGCTGTTCGATGATCGCCGGATCGACCGGCAGTTCCCGCCCGGTCGGCATCCAGACCGGCTGGTCGGCCGCCATCGCCTTCGGCTGCTGGACGCTGAGCCTGGGCTCGGTAAAGCCCCGATCCTCGAGCGACTGGCGGAGTTCCCGGATCCCGACGTGGAGTCGGTCGGCCAGCCCCGGGTCGTTCGGCAGGATCGTGGCCCGCACCGTGGGTCCGCTGACGGACACCCGCAGGCGGCCGTAGTCGCCCTGGTCATCCTTCAGGTCGAGCAGCAGCGAGTCGACCCGTCGGGCGATCCGCTGTTCCGACTCGAGCGTCGTGGCCGCGGCCGGCCGGACCTCGGCCGGTGGGGCCACGTCGTCGACGAGTGGCTCGCTCCGATGGGGCGCTGGCGCCTGGGCCTGGAAGTCCGCCCCCTCCGACCCGACCGTCCGTTTCCGGGCCGGTTCGAGCCGGTGGCCGTTGGCCGGCCGGCCATCGACGTCGGCTCGAGCCCCCTCGCCGCCGGCCGAGGCCGGGACAATGCGCGGCTGGAACACCGACTCCGCGGACCCGAACCGACCCGGGCGGACCGTTTTCTCTTCCTTCGAGTCGCCCTCGTCGAGACGGTCGGTGGCCTGGCGGATCAGTTTGGCCGCGAGCGAGGGTACCTCCGCCGCGGGAGGCGCCGTCGGGTCGAGCAGCTGGTTGACCTCGTCGGTCACGAGCGTCTCGGGCCCGGTTCGATTCGGCGCGGGCCGGGTCCCCGGTTCGACCGGAAACGCGAACCCGCCGATCTCGATGATCGGCTCGTGAATGCTCCGCAGGGCCAGCAACGTGTCCGGATCGAGGCCCTGATCGTTCGTCGGGCGCCCGACCGGCCGTCCCAGATCCACGGGGGGCGCGATCGTCGTCGGTACGACGGGAGCCTCGGCATTCTCGGGTCCGGTCACCACCGGTTCGACGGCCACCACCTGATGCCGCACGGTCAGCGCGCCGAGCGGTCCGGCCGCGTCCGGAAGCCAGCTGACGGGCGCGCCAGCCGACTCGGACGCCGTCGTGGCGACCGGGTCGGCGTCGGCGTCCTCAGCCGGGACCGGCCAGGGTGCATCCGCGTCGGCGCTGTCGGTGTCGCCGGTCGGCTGCGGCTGCCGATCCTGTCGGCCATACACCGCAAACCAGTCCGCCAGGCCCTTTTCGAGCGGGATCAGCGGAGCCTCGGCGGCGCCATCGGCCGAGTTCCCGACATCGCCGGTGGTTGCCGGGGCGCCGTCCGGTTCGCCTTCGGTGGACTCGAGGGTCCATTCTCCGTCGAGCACCAGATCGAGGATCGGGGTCGTCGCGACGGTCGGCAACGGCGCGCTCGGGGCGGCCGTGGCCAGCACGGCGGCGCCGAGAGCCATCTCGAAGGTCGGGTCGCCGGGCGCGGGCCCGGCGGGGGGCGCGACGGGTTCCGCGACAGCGGGGACCAGCATCGCAATGGGTGCACTCACTCAGGTACCTCCTTGGTGACCCGTTCTGGGTTCCAGCAGCCGTCGACTCAACATCGCGGCTCGATCCTCAGGCAAGGCGGTCATCAGGGCCGCCACCTGTTTGGCGTTGAG
>JAEUJH010000793.1 GCA_016794825.1 Gemmatimonadota bacterium | reverse complement strand
CTCCGCTACCCCGACTTCTACAAGGTGGCCGTGGCGCAGGCCGGCAATCACGACCAGCGGACCTATGAGGACGACTGGGGCGAGCGCTACCACGGGCTCCTGGTCCGGAACCCCGACGGCACCACCAGCTACGACAGCCAGGCCAATCAACTCCTGGCCAAGCAACTCAAGGGCAAGCTGCTGATTGCGCACGGCACGATGGACGACAACGTGCCCCCGAACAACACGATGGTCCTGGCCGACATGCTCATCAAGGCCAACAAGGACTTCGACCTGCTGATGATGCCGAACCGGCGGCACGGATTCGGGAACGAGCCTTACATGATGCGGCGCCGGTGGGACTACTTCGTCCGACATCTGATGGGCGCCGAACCGCCCCGGGAGTACGAGATCGGGGCCCGGAGGAACCTGGTACCGTAGCGATGACCGGCACCAGTCGTATCGGCTCTGGGGCGGCGAACGAAGGCGTCGTGACAAGGAACCTGCCGCCGTGCTAGCTTGAGGAATGAGACCTTGGGCCGGGCTCGGATCGGCGATCGTTGTCGTAGCCGCCCTGGCCAGTTGCGGGGAAAACGGGCCGGCACCGGCCACCCGTCCCCTCGAAATCGTCGCCGGTCCCGCCCTCGTCGACACCATCACAGCCCACCCGATTCAGGGACTGGTGGCCGAGGTTCGCGACGCCAGTGGCACGCTGCTCCCGGGAACCGAGGTTCGGTATTCGTCCGTCATCCTGAAGAAGGACGGCTTCGACTACGCCAGCATGTTCGTCGCCCCCGTCAGTGGCGACCAGTTCGGCACCTTGGTCACGGCGACCACCAACGAACGAGGCCGGTCCACCGCGTTGGTTGGCTTCGGCGTGGTCGCTGGTCAGGGCGGGATCGAGGTCGCCGTGCCCGAACTCGGGCTGGTCGACACGGTCCGTTATACCATCACGCCGGGCCAACCCTTCGGCGTCCGGCTTCTGCCAAAGGATTCCGCGCTCGCGGTCGGTCGGACGCTCACGCTCCGCGGGGGTGTCGTCGACCGGTTCCTCAACGCCAGATCGGACCCGGTCGCCTTCTCAGCCACTGCCATTCCAAGCGGAGCCGGCACCGTCACGCCAAATGGCCAGGTCACCGCCGCCGCGGCCGGTCAGATCGAGGTGATCGGCTCGGCTGGATCGGCGCGCGATACGATTCGGGTTTCGGTTGTCCCCGCCGGAACGGTTGCCGGATGGGACCCCGTCACCGGCCACATCGTCGAGGTCAGCCTCGACGGCACGGGACGCCGAAACCTCACTCAGACGCCGTTCCCAGTGCTCGACGAGTTCGAGCCAGAATGGAGTCGCGATGGCAACTCCTTCGTGTTCACGACCGGCGGGAAGATCGCAGCACTCTTCCTGCCGACTGGGGGCCTCGCGATGTTCACGACCCCGCCATCCCCCTACTGGCCCACGTTCACACCCGACGGGCAGCGGATCTACTTCAACATCGCCGGCGCCGGCGACGCGCAGATTGCCCGAATCGACCGGAACGGCACGAACTTCGTCATCGTGAAGTCGGGTGGCTTCGACGCGCGGGTCTCGTTCGCCCCGGACGGGAAGACGTTCACCTACCACTCGGTGATCGCCGGCGATCTCTTCGTGGCCAAGTTTGATGTCGCGACGGGAACCGGGGCGCCGACAACGCGGCGCGGAATCTTCCCCGAGTGGTCATTCCAAGGTGACAGAATTGCCTACTTCACTCCGGAGGGAGAACTCCGGATGATGAACGCCGACGAGAGCAATGACCACCAGCTTGCGCCCCCGGGAGTCTACGGCGGGCCGATCGGCTGGTCACCGGATGGACAGTGGCTGCTGCTCGGTCGGCTGGGTGTCGGCTTCGAACTCCTCGGAGTGACGGGGGCGGCGACGGGGGCGACCGTCCGCCCCGTTCTTCCCTCGATCGCCGGCGCGCGATGGCGCCCATGACATGAAGGCTCACCCGCCGCCATTTGCTCCGGTCCTTGGGCCATTGACCAGCCCCCAGTCGTACCGGCGGTTCGAGGGTCCCGACACCTGGGACGCCATCGTCATCGGCTCCGGCATCGGGGGCCTCACCGCGGCGGCGCTCCTGGCGCGGTCGGCTGGCCGGCGGGTGCTGGTGCTCGAACGGCACTACACGGCCGGCGGCTTTACTCACTCGTTCGAGCGCCCCGGGTTCGACTGGGACGTCGGCGTCCATTACCTCGGCGGGATGCAGCCCGGCGCCGTGGTGTGGACCCTGTTCGACCACCTGACGGACGGCGAACTGGCCTGGGCCGACATGGGCCCCGTGTACGACCGGGTGGTGATCGGCACCGATCGGTTCGACTATCCCAAGGGACGGAAGAATCTCGAAGCGGCGCTCAAGACGGCCTTCCCGGCCGAGCATCGGGCCATCGACGGCTACTTCGCCGCGGTCAAGGCGGCGACCCGGGCATCGCAGTCCTTCTTCGTCGAAAAGGCGCTGCCGGCGGGGCTGGCTACCGTCGCGGGCCCGTGGCTCCGGCGGCGCTACCTCCGGTACGCGGCGAGGACCACTCGATCGGTCCTCGAGGAACTCACCGGCAACCAGCGGCTCATCGCGATCCTCACCGCCCAGTTCGGCGACTACGGCTTGCCGCCGGCCGAGAGCAGCTTCGCGATCCACGCGGCGGTGGCGAGCCACTACTTCGGGGGCGGCTACTACCCGGTTGGCGGCGCGGGCCGGATCGCGGCCACGATCATACCCGCCATCGAACGCGCCGGGGGCGCCGTGCTGGTGAGCGCGGCGGTGGATCGGATCATCGTCGAGGGAGGCCGAGCCTCCGGCGTCAGGATGGCGGACGGGCGGGAGTTCCGAGCGCCACTGGTGATCAGCGCGGCGGGCGTCGCCACGACGATCGGCCGGCTGCTCCCCGACGACGCGGCCGCGGCCTCGGGACTGAAGGACCGCCTGACGACGGTGCGCCCCTCCCTCGGCCATTTCTCCCTCTACCTCGGCCTTGGCGCGTCGGCCGAGGCGCTCGCGCTGCCGAAGACCAACTACTGGATCTATCCGCACGATCGACCCGAAGCGGCCCTGGCCGATTTCGTCCGCGACCCCGAGGCCCCCTTCCCGCTGGTGTACATCTCGTTTCCGGCGGCCAAGGATCCGGATTTCCAGCGCCGCCACCCCGGGCACTCCACCATCGAGGCAGTGACGCTGGCCCCCTGGTCATGGTTCGGCTCGTGGGAAGGCACCCGGTGGATGAAGCGGGGCGATGACTACGAGGCGCTCAAATCGCGGATCGCGGCTCGACTGCAGGGCGTGGTGGAAGCGTACGTGCCGACGATCCGCGGCCACGTCCGTCACGCGGAGTTGTCGACGCCGCTCTCGACCGCTCACTTTGCCGGGTACCCCCACGGCGAGATCTACGGCCTCGATCACACCCCGGCCCGATTCCAGGCCCGCTGGCTCCGGCCGCGAACGCCAATCAAGGGGCTCTTCCTGACCGGTCAGGACATCTCGACGTGCGGGGTGGCGGGGGCGTTGCTCGGCGGCGTGTTGACGGCTTCCGCCATCCTCCGCCGGAACCTCCTCGGCTCGGTCCTCCGGGAGCGCGCCGTACCGGCCTGACGCGACACCGGCCGCGCGCTCCGAGGTGACAGGCCACGTCCCCGGGAGGTTGGCCGCGGTCCGGCGTTCAGATCCCGTCAGCCGCGGGACTTCCAGTCCGCGAGGGCCTTGGCCTCGGTTTCCGGCGACATCGCGAACCGGGGTTTGGCCCGTCGTTCGGCCGGCACGGTAGGCCACCACGCCAGGGTGTCTTTCACCGTTTCCTCCAGGGGCCGAAACGAGAGCCCCGCGGCCCGCGCCTTGTCGTTCCGGATCGAGGTATGGCCGTAGTCGTTTCCCTCCAGCATGATCCACGGCACCGCCCCCTCGATGCCGTGATCCTTCAGGAACTGGTGGTCGCCGACCCAGGTGAACCGTGAGGTGGAGCCAATCGCCTTGGCGGCCCGCTCGAGGAACCGGCCGAAGGTGAGCAGGTCCGCCGGCCCGGTCGCGTTGTAGATCCCGTTCCGCCCCCGCTCCACCGCGCTCAGCATGAAGGCGACCAGATCGCGCACGTCGATGATCTGGACGGGATCGTCCGGGCGACCGGGAGCGAGGGTCTCGCCGCCCTGGGCGAGACGCACCGGCCAGTACGGGAACCGGTCGGTCGTGTCGCCGGGGCCCACGATGTAACCGGGCCGGATGACGAGACCGCGATTGCCGAAGGTGTCGAGCGTAATCCGCTCGCACTGGGCCTTCCGCACGCCGTAACCCTCCGATCCGTCCTTCGGATCGGTGATCTCGAGGCGGACCGGATCGGTCTCCCGGAGCCCGCGCTTGAGATAGGGATAGTGGGCGCCGGTCGACGA
>JAEUJH010000514.1 GCA_016794825.1 Gemmatimonadota bacterium | reverse complement strand
TACCGGATGTTCGACTTGAGGGTGCTGGTCGGGATCCCGCGCGCGTTAGGCAGTCCGTCGGGCTCCACCTGATCGGGGCTCGACCGGGTCAGCTGGTCGGCCCGCTCGAGGTCGCGGACCGCGGCGTCGAGCCGGCGGATGGTCAGGTAGCGGTGGCCCCGATGCCGGTACATCCGCGCGTCGTTGGGATGGCGCGCGATGCCCCGGGTAAAGACCTCGATGGCTTCGGCATACCGACCCAGGTACGCGATCCGCCGGCCCAGCCAGATGATCGAATCGGCGTCTTCCGGCGTTCGTTCCCACGCCGCCCGCGCCGCCGCGAGGTTCTTCTCGTAGGTGGCCCGGGCGGCCGCCGGAATCCGGGGCCGCCGGAGCGGGGCGCCGAGCAGGGACGTGGCCTCGATCGGCTGCTCGTCCGTCTGGGCGGGCAGGGTCGAGGGCCCGAGGACCACCGCCACCAATGAAAGTACGGCCAGACGCACGAACGCCCCCGGGGTCGACGACGGCTTCAGTCTAGCCGCCGCTCCCCGAGGGCGCCACCGGCGCGCCGCGCCGCCGGAACGGTCTATCCGGCCGTTTCCGCCACCCGGTCGGCCACCCGGCTCAACCGACCCTTGGCGTCGGTCATCAACTCCGCCAGGATCGGATCGGCCTCGAGCGCTCCGGCCGCCAGCATCGCCTCCGGATTGGCGATCCGGATGATGCTGCCCCCCGCGTCCGCCGCCTCGACGGTGACGTTGCAGGGCAACACGAGCCCGACCAGTGCGCTGTGACTCAACGCCCGATGCGCGAGATGCGGGTTGCACGCGCCCAGAATGGTGAACGGCCGGAAACTGACCCCCAGCTTCTGCTGGAAGACCTGATGGGTGTCGATCCGGGTCAGGACTCCGAACCCCTCGGCCTTGAGCGCTTCGGTGACCTTGTCGATGGCCAGCTCGGGCGCCACTGGCACCACCGCTTCGAAGGCCGCGTTCCGGGCGGCCTTCCGGCGCCGCCGAACCGCCTGCACCGACTCCTCGATGGCCGCGGCCGCCAATACCCCGGCGCCGGTCGTGACCGCCACGCCGGCCGCGTCGCGGAGGACCCGGCGAACCCGCCGGCGGCGGACTTCGCGTTCCACTTTCTGTTCGACCGCCTTGGCGGCCTTCTTGACCGTGGTCATGGCCGTCTTGGTGGCCCGGCGGAGCAGCTTTCCGGTCTTTGCCATCTGGTCCTCCTGTTCCCTGGAATTCCCCTTCTCCGCTGGAACTTCGGTGAAGGGCGTTGAAGGCCTCGTGAAGGAGACGGGAAGAGCGGGGGGAAGGTGGACAGGATCGCTGATCGGTTATCGGGCCTCCCGAATGACCGCGAGGAGATCGTCGCCGTATTTGTCGGCCTTGGCCGGCCCGATCCCGTAGATGCCCTCCAGTTCGGCGACCGTCCCGGGCCGCTGGGTGGCCAGTTCCCGCAGGGTCCGATCGCTGGCCACGACGTACGGCGGCACCCGCCCGGTGCGGGCCAGATCCAGCCGGCGGGCCCGGAGCGCCTCGAACAGGGCGGCGTCGCGCGGTTCGAGGGTCTCGTCGTCGCCGCCCCGGCGCCGGGCCCCCTTCGAGCCTCCGCTCCGCGCCGGCCCCCGAGCCGATTCCTCGGCCGGGAGCAGGAGCCGCACCGGTCCCTCCGCAAAGAGCACCTTCTTGCCCGCCGGGGTCAGGAGGATCAGTGGTCGCTCGCCAGTCGTGAAATCGACCCAGCCCGCCGTGACGCACCGGCGGATCAGGGCCGTGAGCCATTCCTCGGTCCGGTCCCGGAGGGCGCCGAAGGTCTTGCTCTGGTCGAGCCCCGAGCGCGCCAGCCGCGGATCGGGCTTGCCGGCCAGCAGTTTGACCGCCGCCAGGAGGCCGAACTTGCCGTGGGTCCGGGCCACCGCGCTCAGCGCCTTCCGGACCGTGGTGGCGGTCTCGGCGGGATCCTGGTCGGCGCCGTCGCCGATGCCGAGGCAGACGTCGCACCGGCCGCACCCGGCCAGGGTCTCGGCCTCGTCGCCGAAGTAGCGGAGGATGGCGTCGTGACGGCACGATCCGCCCTCGGTCCACCGGATCAGTTCGAGGAACATCGACCAGCGGTGGGCCACCCGGACCGGATCCGGGACGACCCCTTCGTTGGGCATCTCGAGGAGGCGCCGCCGGAGCGGGAGGTCGGCCGGGCTGGTGCAGAGCACCCCGACCGCCGGCTCGCCGTCGCGACCCGCGCGGCCCACCTCCTGGTAGTACGCCTCGATCGAACCGGGCGGGGCGAGATGGATGACCGCCCGGACGTCGGCCCGATCGATGCCCATCCCGAAGGCGTTGGTGGCCACGACGACCTCGAGCTTGCCGTCGCGAAACCGCTGCTGGGCCCGCTCCCGGGTCGGCCCGTCGAGGCCGGCGTGATACGGTGCCACCTTCCACCCCGCCTCCGCCAGGCGATCGGCCTCCTCCTCGGTGATCCGCCGGGTCGGGGCGTAGACGATGGCGGTGCCGACGCTCTTCCGGGGAGCGCCGAGCGCTTCCGCCAGCGTGGCGTCGACGATCCGCGCCGTGTCGGCGGCGCTCCGGACCTCACGAACCCGGAGGCCCAGGTTGGGACGGGCAAACCCGCGGATCATCTGGGGCGTGTCGGCGGGAAGGCCGAGTCGGGCCACGATCTCGTCGCGGACCACGGGCGTGGCGGTGGCCGTGCACGCCAGCACCCGGGCCCGCGGCAGATCGGCCACCAGGTCGCCGATCTGGAGATACTCGGGCCGGAAGTCGTGCCCCCACTCGGAAATGCAGTGCGCCTCGTCGACCGCCAGGAGCGGACAGTCGAGATCCCGCACCAGGCCCCGGAACCCCGGGAACGCGAGCCGCTCCGGCGCCACGTAGGCAATGGAGAAATCGCCCCGGGCCAGGGCGCTCATCCGGCCGCGGATTTCGTCGGAGGGTAGGGTGGCCGCCAGGAACGTGGCGGAAATGCCCCGGGACTCGAGGGCCGCCACCTGATCGTGCATCAACGAGACCAGGGGCGAGACGACCACCGTCGTTCCGCCCAATACCGTGGCCGGCAACTGATAGGTGAGGGACTTCCCGCCACCGGTCGGCGCCACCAGCAGGAGTCGACGCTCGGTGATGATGGTCTCGATGGCCTCGCGCTGCCCCGGACGGAAGGCGGTGTACCCCAGTCGC
Organism: Gemmatimonadota bacterium; assembly: GCA_016794825.1. GTDB lineage: Bacteria > Gemmatimonadota > Gemmatimonadetes > Gemmatimonadales > GWC2-71-9 > SHZU01. The sequence continues at coordinate 644 of JAEUJH010000514.1, read as the reverse complement.
GAAAGGGCGAGATCGAGGTCGGCGGCGAGCGTGGTCATGAGGGGCGGTATGGTAGTCACCGCCCCGACCCGGGGGCAACCCGAATTCGCGCCGTTGGGCGCTTTTCTACGCGATTACTCGGCGATGTACCGCCAGGGCTCGCCCGGACTGCCGCGATACCAGACCGTGAAGAACGACACGCCCGGTGGCGACCCCGCCGGGACCGCCTCGTTCGGACGAATCAGACCGATCGTGACACCCAGATCGCCGCTCGCCGCGATGACCACCCGCTCCGGCGCCCACGACACCGGGCTCTGATCGACCGGCCCGCCCGCGCCGACGTGCGCCCCGATCGAATCGGAACCCACCACGAACGCCGCGGCCGCCGGCCCGCCCATGTTCACCGCGTCCGTCCGCCCCCATTTCACGAAGGCGGGGCCGAGGCCGATCCGCTGCGCCTCGTCGGAAAACGCCCGCTCGGCCTGATCGAGACTGGAACGATACTGCTCGACCGTGGCGGAATCCGCGCCGGCCGTCATCGCCGCCGGCAACGCCGGAGCCATCCGGGTCTCCGCCCCACCGCCGTCGGCCCGCGGTCCGCGCCGATACACCCGCACCCGCCACCCGGCCGATTCCTTGACCCAGTACGCCAGGTATTTCCACCG
>JAEUJH010000457.1 GCA_016794825.1 Gemmatimonadota bacterium | reverse complement strand
ACCGCCGGGTCGGGTTCGATCTCGAGTTCGCGCCGGACCAAGTCGCCGTACTGACGAGCGTGGGCGATCGCGCCGGCCCGGTCGCCGGTGGCCGCGAGCGCGTCGATCAGGCCGAGCGCAAACCGGCTGCTCAGCGGATCGAGCCCGGCCAGCCGACGCCAATACTCGACGGCCTCCGCCAACCGACCGGCGCCGGAGGCGTCGGCGGCCGCGGCCTCGAAGGCCTGGCGGGCCTCGGAGGCCATGCCCCGGCGCTCATCCTCGACCCACCGATCGAACTCGGGGACATCCGGCAGCGCGAAGCCGTCGAGGAACGGACCTCGGTAGGCGGCGGCAGCCCCCGACCAGTCGCGCGCGGCGACCGCCGCGCGGAACGTGTCGAGGTCGGTGGTGATGATGGCCGGGTCGAGGCGGAGTTCCGGGCCGAGGATGATGGCCTCTTTGCCCTGGAGGTCGCGCCGAAGGGCATAGAGGGTTTGCGACAGCGCGTGGCGGGCCTGTTCCGAGGGGCTGTCGGGCCAGAGGATGGCAATGACCCGATCGCGACCGATTCCCCGGCGCCCCCCCGTGGCAACGAGCGCCAGCAGGGCCAAACGGCGACGGCGGGGACCTCCGGTGGGGAGGGCGCCGTCCGCCTCCAGGGCGATCCCACCCAAGGTTTGCAGTCGCAACATGTTACCGATGAGATGATGGCGAGATGACGGGACTCGGCGACCCTCTGATGGGGGCGTGATGCCCGAGCCGTATCCTTGCCCCCGCGATTCTAGTCTGGCCGGCGGCCACCCGGCAAGACATCCACCGCTGGAGATGTCCCATGAATGACCTTTGGACCGGCGCGATGACGCTGTTCCTGTCCGCCGCGCCCATGCCGACCGCCCAGGAGGTCTGGCAAGCCGACGTCCGGATCGAAACGCTGGACGTATCGGTCCGGCAGAGCAACCTCGCCATTCAGGTCGTGGTGACCAGCGACCACGACGACGACGCCCGAGGGGTCCGGCTGGAGGTCCTGTTGCCGGTCGGGGTCGGACTGGTGGCGTTCCCAACCGACTGTCGCCCCAGCCCGTCGCCGGTTGCCAACCTGGTCGGGAGAATCACTTGCGACCTCGGCACCATCCCGGTGCGCGGCTCCCGCAGCGTTCAGCTGACCGCCACCCGGCCGCCGGCCGGCGGCGGCCGACGGATCTCGGCCTTCGCGGCGTCGGACACGCCGGATCCGGATCCGAGCAACAACCACGCGATCCGCTCGCTACCCTGATGCCACCGTTCCGGCCCACCCCCGACGCCATGGGGCTCCGATGACCAAAGAACGCTGGGCCTGGCTTCGCGCCACCCTGTCCGTCCGCTCCGCGCCGGATCTCCCGCCGGCCGAGCGATCGCCCGAACCGGCCCCGGCGGCCGAACCGTCGCCCGATCGGCCGCCGCCCGACGAAAAGCCGCCCGCGGGTTGAGGGTAGTGGGTCACCCACTACCGGGTTGAGGGCAGGGGCGGCGAGTCGGGCTGGTCGCTGGTAGATTTCGCGCCACCGCTTCCTCCGCTCGGATCTGCCGCCATGGAACTGATTGCTCGTCGGGATCTGGAATTCCTGCTCTACGAGGTCCTCGACACCGAATCGCTCTGTCAGC
>JAEUJH010000449.1 GCA_016794825.1 Gemmatimonadota bacterium | reverse complement strand
CAGGCCGACTCGACCGCGTCGCGGAACAGGACCAGCTTGGCCCGCACGTACTGCGCGCCGAGATCGGGGAAGGCCCGTTCCCAGTAGCTCTGGGTGCTGTCGAGCACGAACGAGACGAACTTGACCCGGAGTTCCTCCTCCGGGGTGCTCTGGACCGGGCCCGCGGGCGCCTCGACCGCCGGCGCGCCGCCGAGTCCGCCGCCGGCGCCAAGCAGGCTGAAGAAATCCTGCTTGAACACCACGCTCAGGATCAGGAGGATGACCACCCCGCCGATGCCGAGGCCCCGACCGCCGCCAAGGCGACGGGGACTCATCCCGCGACGGTCTTCGATGTCTCGACTGGTGTTGCCTGGCTTCCATCGCATGAGGGGGACTCGTTTCCGGACGGTGGCAGCGGCCGGAGATGGCGACCGCGAATCCGTCGATTCTAGTGACCGGCGGCCGACTAGTGAACCCGGCCGCCGGCGGCGCCCGCGAGCAGACTGCCGAGCCACAGGGTCACGAACGTCCCGTAGAACGCGGCAAAGACGACCAGCGCGATCCGGCGCGAGAGCGGGGGTCGGAGGGCCGGGGGCAGCAGGGTGCAGTTGATGTAGAGCAGGTGAATCGACGCGATGACGAAGACCACGCCGGCCATGTTGGCCGCGAGCTGGAGCAGGAAGAACGGCTGGGCCAGCTTGAGGGCAATGGCGCCCCAGCTCACCCCCACGATCAGGACGCCGTAGTACACCGCCCGCACGTCGCCACCGCGCCACGACCGCAGCCGGCGGCTCCCGGTCCACAGGATGTCGGTGATGGCGCGGGTCAGACCCTCCATCTGGTCGAGCTGGGTCTTGAACAGGATCCACACCGCCATGACGGCCACGATCATGCCGAGCACCGGGGCCACGGCCCGACCGCTCGATTCGGCCAGGGTCGCCGCGGCGCCCAGGCCGCTGATGGCGGTGCCCGCCGGGACGAACGCCAGGTAGAGCATGGCCGGCAGCGCCATGCCGAGCGCGGCCCCGACGAAGAAGACGCCCCACTGGTCGACCCGGACGATCCGCCACCAGCCCCGCCACCGGCTCATGGCTTCGGTCGTCGGCTCGAACGAAAACCCGCCGTGAGCCAGGTTGACCTTCTCGCCCGTGGCCGACGCGATGTAGCCGGCGTTGCCGCTCATCCCGTAGCCCTTGTCGCGGGCCCAGTTCGAGAGAGTCAGATTGGCCATCCCGCCGGCGCCGGTAAACGCGGCGAACGCGCCGAGCAGCGTGAGGTCGATGTCGGCCGGGAAGGGATGGAACCCGCCAGCCACCGTGTCGTAGCCGATGAACCCGGCCAGGGTGCGGGCCCAGATGGACCCCGGCACGAAGAGGAGGGCCAGGGCCGTGAACCCGATCAGCACGCCGCCCACCAGGACCCAGTTCAGGATCTCGAGGGTCCGCTCGATCCGCCGCCCGAAGAGGAGGAGGCCGAAGCAGACCGCGTAGGTGGCCAGGCCGATCAGGTAGACGGTGTTGGCGTCGGCCCCGGTGGCCAGGCGCCCGGCCCCGAGGAAAAACACGGCGCCGGCCGCGTTGGCGGCCCAGGCGGGCCAGCCGTTCTGGAGGAAATAGAGGGCAGCGTAGAACCAGGCCCAGCCCGTGGCCGACGGCTTGGTCCGCATGAACCCGGAAAAGACCGGTTCGCCGGTGGCCATCGTGTAGCGCATCACTTCCAGATTGAAGAGCGTCTGGAGGACGATGGCGCAGGCGGCGATCCAGAGCACGGTGGGACCGTGCTTGATGATCATGGCCGGCCCGAGGAGGAACTCGCCGCTCCCGATCGAGAGGCCGAGGAGGATGACGCCGGGACCGACCACGGGAATCCAGCCCAGCCCCTTGGGGTTGGGCGGAACCGGCATCTCGGCCCGGGTGTACGGATCGAGCCCGCTCCGCGCCTCGCGCGGGAGCGGCTCAGCGGACGTCGGTGGCAAAGGCGGCAGTGGCGATGGCTCCTCCCCGCCGGATCTGGACCCAGATCCGGTACCGGCCGGGCTTCGGGAACGCGTACGGGAACTCGAGGCGGCCATCGAACACCGGGTGGCCGGCATGGCCCGCCGAGTCGCCGGC
>JAEUJH010000404.1 GCA_016794825.1 Gemmatimonadota bacterium | reverse complement strand
CGGCGGCCAGGGTCCGTTCCGCCGTCCGCCGGGCCAGCAGCTGGCCGCCGGCGTCGATCGCGGCCTGGCGGGCGCGGATGGCCTGGAGGTAGCCGACTCCGAGCGCCGCGGTGATCACGACGGGAAGGAACAGTCCGATCTCGAGCAGGCGAAGCCGGGACCGGAGGGGACCGAGCAGGTCGGGCAGCGGGCGGTCAGGCATCGCCCAGCTCGAACCGGTAGCCGACCTTCCGAACGGTCCGGAGGTAGCGGGGCGCGGCCCCATCGAGTTCGAGTTTTCGACGCAACTCGGCCATGTGCCAGTCGACGGTGCGCGATTCGACCGCCGGATCGTAGCCCCAGACGACGTCGAGCAGCGCCCGCCGGGACCAGACCTCGTTGGGCCGCCGGAGCAACGCCACGAGCAACTCGTATTCCTTCGGCCGGAGATCGATCGGGCGGCCGCGAACCGTGACTTGCCGGCCGGCGGGATGCACTTCGACGGCGCCGAACCGGATCACCTCGCTGGCCAGCAGGCCGGCCCGGAAGCGGCGGGCGAGGTTGTCGACCCGGGCCAGCATCTCGAGGAGCCCGAACGGCTTGGTCAGGTAGTCGTCGGCCCCGGCCCGAAAACCGCGGACCTTCGACATCTCGTCGCTCCTGGCCGAGAGGATCAGGACGGCGGAGGGCACTCCCTCGGACCGCATCGCCGCCAGGACGGACTCGCCGGGCTGGTCGGGCAACATCAAATCGAGGATGACCACGTGGGGCGGGTGACTGCGGATGACCGCGAGGCCTTCGGCGGCCGTGGGGGCCACTTGGGCGGAGTACCCCTCGGCATCGAGGTGCTCGCGGATCGTCTCGGCAATACCCCGGTTGTCTTCGATGATCAGGACTCGGTTCATCCATCCCCCGACGACGTCGCCCAGGCGGCCTCCTGCCCCTGCTCGAGACGCCAGGCAACCCGGACCGGGGCGGCACTGGTTCTCGAGGGCAGCGACACCCGAGCCGTCCGGGGAACCCTACGGGAACGGCGGCTCGGAGGTTTGCCGACTCTCACCGGACTCACACACTCCGGGACCGGGCGTCATGGCTGACCGAACCGCGCGGCGACGAACGTGGCCACCTTGGGCATCAGGTCCGCCGGAATCTGGTTGGTGTCGACGTCGATCATCTCGTGGTTCATCCGGGGAAAGAGCTCGATGGTGAAGTCCTTCCCGTGCAGCTGCTTGATCCGTTCCAGCTGGGCGATGTCGTAGAGCGACGGGTTGCTGCGATCGAGGCCGCCGAAGAGCCAGAGAATCGGCACGTTCACCGCGGCGAGGGTGGGCCGGGGGTCGTAGCCGAAGGGCCCGGCAAAGGCATCGAGCCGGGCGGTGAGGTCCTCGATCGAGGCCGTCGGCTCGGCCGCTGCGAGGGCGTCGTAGTAATCGGAGGTGCCCACCGGACTCCCGCCGCCGCTGACGTTGATGACGAACGCCACCCGCGGCGTCCGGGTGGCGACGAGCGGCGCCACCCAGGCGCCCTGGCTGGTGCCCCAGAGGAAGATCCGGTCCGCCCGAATGTCGGACCGGGTGGCCAGGTATTCGACGATGGCCCGCACGTCGCTGGCTCGGACGTCGAGGACCCGCTCGCTGTTGGCGCCCCCGACGGTGATCTCCTCGAAGGTGCCGGTCGACTGGCCGAGGCCGCGCTTGTCATACCGGACGACGGCAATTCCCCGCGGCAGCGCGAGGTCGACCGCCGCCTGGTCCGACTCCTTGGTTCCCCGCCCCGAGCCGGGCACGAACACCATCACCGGATGGGGCCCCGGGGTGGCCGGCACGTCGAGGATTGCCGCCAAGGTGACGTCTCCGTTCCGGATCGTGATCGGGCCGATTGGCGCCGGACCGGGGTCGGGGTCGCCGCCTCCACAAGCGGACGGGAGGAAGAGCGCCGCCCCCCATGTCAGGACCTGTCCAACGACCATCCAGCGCATCGAGTGCCTCCATTCCAGGGATTGTCAGGCCAACGGTCCCGGAACCGTACGGGCTCCGCGTCGGCGCGGAACGACTCGGAGCGGGGTTCAAACAGCGATCACACACTCGGTCGGCTGCCGCTCCCCGCAACGTCGAGTGCCCGGCCGCCGACCGATTCGTTTGCATCTGGTGAGAAGACGCCGCGACCCATGGCTCTCACGCGGAGGCCCGGCTCACATTGGACCCGACCTCAACTCCGGCAGGCGCGGCGATGCGGTTCGCATGGGCGGCGGGAACGATCGGGATCGTGATCGCTGGGTGTTCCGGTGGCACCGGACCCGATCCGGGCAGCACGATCGAGATCACCACGCTGCGGAGCGTCCTGGTCCCGGCGGAGACGGTGCAACTCGCCTGGTCGGTCAAGGGAAGCGATGGGTCGGTCGGTTCGTCGCCCTCGATCGCATTCACTTCGAGTCTTCCAACCGTCGCGACGGTGACGGCCGGTGGGGTGGTGACCGCGGTGGCTCCCGGAACCGTCACGATTACGGCCAACGTCGACGGCGCCACCGGCTCGATCGGCCTGACGGTGGCGGAGGGCGGTCTGGTCTCGGCCGCGGGTGGCACGGTGACCGGCTTTGGCGGGGCCCTCGAGCTGGTCGTACCCGCCGGGGCCGTGAGCGAGGCAACCGCGATCCGGATCGCCAGCGCGACGAATCCGATCCTCGACCCGACCGCGGTGGCGGGGAGCGTCCTCGCGGTCGGGCCCGAGGGCCTGACGCTGTCGGCACCGGCCACCCTCCGCTTGACCTTCGATCCGGCTCGACGACCGGCCGGCCTCCCGGTCGCGGACCTCCGGATCCGCCGGTTCGACGGCACCGCATGGCAGCCGCTTCCCGGCGGCTTCGCCGACGCGAACGCCAACCGGGCCACGGCCAGCCTGACGACCCTCGGAACGGTGAGCGTGGGCTGGGTTCCGCCCCCGGCGCCGTGCCTCGCGGCGGAGCACCGCCAGTTCGATTTCTGGATCGGGGCGTGGACGGTGAGCGCGGGCGGACAGCAGATCGCGCTCAGCGACATCACCGAGGCCCCGGGCGGCTGCGCGATCCTCGAGCACTATCGCGACGGCGGCGGCACCGTCGGCCGGAGCATCAGCTACTTTCAACCCGGCACCGCGATGTGGTACCAGACCTACGTCGACAACGCCGGCAACCGGCTCGTGATTGCCGGAACGTTCGAGAACGGCGCGATGACTCTGCTCAACCCCCCGGGCGGTGGCACCCAGCACGAGCGGTGGCGGTGGACCGTCGAGGGCGTCCGGGTGCGCCAGCAAGCCACCTTCACCGCCAACGGCGGCGCCTCCTACTCGGCGCCTTCGTTCGACGGTCTCTACGCCCGCCGATGACGCCGCGCGTCCTGTTGCTCGTTCTGGCAACCGGGGTCTGGCTCGGCTGCGATCAGCCCACGGCGCCGATTCGCACCCACGAGGAGCTGACCAATCGGCTGGCCCGGATCGTCGCCGACAGCGCGGCCGCCAACGGAGCGATCGGCAGTCAGGCCGCGGTCCGGATTCCCGGCCACGAGCCCTGGCTCGGCACCGCCGGGCAGAGCGAGCCGTCGGTCCCGATGCGAAGCGAGCTGATGATCGGCACGGGCAGCATCAGCAAGATGTACACAGCGGTCGCGGCGCTCCGGCTGATCGACCGCGGCGTCCTCCGGCTTGGCGATCCGATCGGCCGGTGGTTTCCGGCCACGCCGCATGTCGATCCATCGCTCACCCTCGAGCGACTGCTCCAGAACACCAGCGGCCTCGCGGACTACGGAGAATCACCCGACTTCGCCGCCGCGGTGCGAGCCGACCCGGGTCGGGGGTGGACGCCGGCGGAACTGCTGGCGTTCGTCGGCCCGCCGCTGTTCCCGCCCGGCGGGGGCTGGGACGCCTCCAACACCAACCGGCTCCTCCTCGGCATGATCGTGGAGCGGGAGTCGGGTCAGGCGCTCGGCGCCTTCCTTCGGAATGATTTGTACCCGGGCAGCCGCGAATCCTGGCTGGGCGGCTTCGAGACCGCCCCGGGACCGTTGGCCGCCCAATGGTTCGACGACGGCACCGGTCGGCTCGTCAGGGCCTCGCTTGGCCCGGCGCTGTTCAGCGTCCGCCGGGAGATTCAGGCGTCGGCCGGCGATCTGGCGATTTTCGCGGAACGACTGTTCGCCGGCGACCTCCTCTCGACCGCCACCCGTTCGTCGATGCTCACGTTCGTTACGGACGACGGCAGGATCGCGGGGCAAACGGGCGGCGGGCTCGGGGTCCGGCGGTTCGACTACCTGGGCCGGACGCTCTGGGGCCACAGCGGAGGAACCGGCAACTCGTCGGCGATGATCCTGTTCGATCCGCCGACCGGCATTACCGTGGCGTTGAGCATCAACCAGGGCGGACCCAGTCACCGCCAATCGCACTTCCGCACGGCCGTGGCGTTGCTCCAGGCCGCGATCGAGTTCGCGAGTCCGAGCGCCGGAGTTGGAAGGTGAAACGGGGTGGCCGGACGACGGCCACCCCGTTCGGGAGGAAGGAAGGTACGGCGCGACCCGGTCAGGGAATCGCCATGGCCATGTGACCACCGACGATGGCCGGGTTCGCATCGGCCGAGGCGGGCGCCCGGGCCGGGGTGTTACTCGCGCTGGCAGCCTTGGGCGGCACCGGCGCGAAGAGGATGTACGGCGTGGTCGGCTCTCGATCGGGCGCCACCGCCGGCAAGGCCGGCTGGCCCTTGGGACCGAGCTTCCGCAGGAACGCGTGGATGGCGGTCAGATCCCGATCCGACATCGCGTGGAGCGAGAACCACGGCATCGGCGGCCGGTCGTTCCGCGCCCGGATCATCGCGACCCAGTCACGAGCCTCGAGCTTGCTCGCGGAGAGCCGCAGGTTGGCCGGATAG
>JAEUJH010000388.1 GCA_016794825.1 Gemmatimonadota bacterium | reverse complement strand
CTATCCGGGATCGATCGAGCGGACGTCCCTGGCTGAGATCGGGGAGCCCAAGGGATTTCTGCTGCTGGGCGCGACGCCGGGCGAGCCGCTGACCTGGACCTTCCGGCCGCTCCCGGCCCGCCCGATGTACCGCCGCGAACTTGGGACCGAGGGACTGTCGGCCGCTGAACTCGAGGCGGCGATCGGCGCGATCGTCGGCAGCGTCGAACCCGACGCGGTCCTGTCGATCCAGCTCACCAGTCCGCTGGACGAGAGTCAACGGCGGCTGATGACCGCGGCCAACCTCAGGGCCTTGGCCCCCGCCACGATGAACCTCGAGGTCCGCCCCGCCGGCGGCTTTCGCCGACCGCCAGCGGACTGACCGGCCGTCATCGGTCGGGAGGCACGAACATCACGCCCTGGCCCACGACCACGGCCTCGCCCCCGACGCCGATCGTCTCGGTCCGGCCCGCCTGCCGGACGATCCTGACCTCGATCCGACTCGGCCGCCCCATCGCGACGCCCTGATCGATGACCCATTCGTGGGTCCCGTCGGGCAGTCGATCGCCGAACAGGAGACCGAGAGCTGCGGCGGCCGATCCAGTGGCGGGATCCTCCTCGATACCTAACGCCGGCGCGAACATCCGGGCATGGAGGCGGCCGCCCGGCGCATCATTTCCCGCCCAGCAGAAGAGCTGTTCCGCCCAGCCGCCGCGGAACGTGGCCGCCCAGGCGCCTCGATCGAGGTCGATACGGTCGACGGCCGCTGGCGACGCCACCCGGACGAAGCAGAACGGCAACCCGACGCCGGCAAACCGGGTGTCCAGCACCAAGGCGGGATCGAGGCCGAGGACCCGGGCGACAGCCATCGGTGTCGGGGCGCCCGGCGGCGTGTCGCCCTCGCCGGGTCGGGTCAGGCGCCCGAAGAACGGGCGCCGCCCCGGCTCGAACGCGACCGGTACCGGCCCCACGCCTTCGTCAAACACGTACTCGCCCAGGACTCCCTCCACCCCGGCAAGGTGAGCCAGGGCCGCGGCGGTGCCGAGGGTCGGGTGACCCGCAAACGCCAGTTCGCGCCGCGGAGTGAAGATCCGGACCCGATGGTCGCAATCCGAACGACTCGTTGGAACCACGAAGGTCGTCTCGGCAAAGTTGAACTCCCGCGCCAGCGCCTGCATCGTGGCCGGGGAGAGGCCCTCGGCATCGGGAAACACGGCGAGCTGATTGCCTCCGAAGGGCTGACCGGTGAACACATCGACGAGGAGGTACCTGGCCTCGACGCTCATGTCGCTACTCCGACTTCGCTCGCGGCGGGCGGAAGGCCATCTGGGCCCCGAACCGGAGCAGATCGGCCACCGCCAGGCCGGGATACTTCGCCGTCATCGCGGCCAACAGAGCCTCGGGGCCAGCCGAGGTCTTTCGGAGCGCGTCGAAATCCCGGAGGTATCCCTGCGTGAATCGAAGTACGTCGGGCGAGTCCGGCGCGTCGACGTTGCGCTTGTGGCCCGGCACCACCACCGCGGGCCGGAGCGCGAGGACGCGGTCGATCGCGGCAATCCAGGCTTGCCGCGACGCCTCGGACGACGCGCCGAGCCACGGGTGGACGCCGTCGAACGCGAGATCGGCCACGAGCGCCGCGCGGAGCGAGGGAATCCAGAGCACCGAGTTGGCCGGAAGCCCGCTGTCACCGATCAGGTCCGGCACGATCTCGAGCGCCTGACCGTCCACGGCCAACCCGCCGGGCGGAAGGGCCTGTGGCATGACGAGGCTGTCGGGAGCCTCCTTGGCCAGGGGCCCGCGTCGCTCCATCTCGAGCCACTGAGCGCCGGTCTTGGCAAAC
>JAEUJH010000277.1 GCA_016794825.1 Gemmatimonadota bacterium | reverse complement strand
TTCTTCATGATGTGCGAGAAGGGCGGCAAGCTCCAGATCGGCGCCAGTCGCGAGTTCGTCGAGGGGGTCTTCATCCGGTGTCAGTCCCGCGACATCACCCAGGACGACCAGCCGGTGGTGGCCCAGTTTCATTTTGGCGGGACCATGGGCGGGTCGAGCGTGTTCTCGCCGGGCGATCTCTGGCGGCTCTACGTCGCCTACTGTGCCAAGGAAGGAGGCCCCTCGGGCGACCCGAAGGACCCCGACAGTCATCTGCTGGCGGAAGTCGAACTGCAGGGCGCCGACGCTGGCGCGCCGGCCAAGAGCTGACCCCGATGGCCGACCAGCATCCGATCGCGCCGGGCGATCATCTGAGTCGAGTAGCGGCCCAGCGCGGGTTCCGCGGCTATCCGCCCCTCTGGGATGATCCCGCCAATCGGGCGCTCCGGGCCAAGCACCCCAACCCGCACATCCTGGCCGCGGGCGACGTGGTCACGGTGCCCCCGCTCGAGGTTCGCGAGGTCGACCGGGCCACGGAGCAGCGGCACCGGTTCAAGGTCACCGTGCCGGAGTTGGTGGCGCGGCTGACGCTCCGACGCTGGGACGGCACGCCCATGGAGTCGCTTCCGGTTGAGGTGCTCGTCGACGGGCGGGCGCGACCCACGATGGTCGGGAAGGGCACCCTGCAGCTTCCGATCGGACCGAACGACGATCGGATCACGATGACCGTCGACGGTATCGAGGTCACGGTCCGGATCGGCCACCTCCAGCCGATCGACACGGCCGCGGGAGTCCGGGAACGGCTCAACAACCTGGGGTACGACGCTGGCGACGATGACGGTCTCCAAACGCTCCAGTTCCGGTCGGCGGTCGAGGAGTTCCAGTGCGATCGCGGACTGACGGTCGATGGCAAGGTGGGTCCGGCCACCCGGGCCGCCCTGGCGCGGGCGCACGGATGTTAGGCGATCCGGTCGCGGGCGGGTCGGTGGGGGTCTTTCCCGGTTCGCGGGCCTTGAGCATCGCGCCCACCGACGTCGATCAGGAGCACAACACTCTCCGGGCGCCGCTCCGGCCGATCGCCTCCTGGGAACTGGCCGACCATCACTTCGCCTTCGACTCCTCGTTCATCCTGCCCTCGATGACGGAGGACCTGGCGGAACTGGTGATGCTGGTCCGGGCCAATCCGGAAAGCCCCCTGGCCATCTTCGGTCACGCCGACCCGACCGGCGACGAGGGCTACAACAAGCTCCTGAGCGGCCGGCGGGCGACCGCGTTGTTCGCGGTCCTGACCCGGCGGGTCGATCTCTGGACCCAGCTGTTCCAGAACCCGATGGGGCGGGACGACTGGAGGAAGGATGATCTGGCCGGCCGATTGATGCGGGGGGTCGTCGAGCCCGGGGGCACCAGTCCCGCGGTGACGCTGTTCCAGCGATACATGGACGCGATCGCGGTCGATGAGAATCGGGCGGCCTTCACGGTAGCGCCGGCGTCGTTTCTGGGTCGCGGGGCCGATCCCAAGGGCCGGGCCGATTTCCAGGGTTGCGGGGAGTTCAACCCGCTCCGGATCTTCTCCCTCGCCGAGGCGGCGGCGTTCCGGAGCCCCGCCAACAAGGAGGCCCGGGACGAAGCCAACGCGGTCAATCGGCGCGTCACGGTGTTCCTGTTTTCGCGCGGCACCAGGATCGACCTCGCGGCCTGGCCCTGCCCGCGGGCCGGCGAGGGGATCGGCCGGTGTCAGAAACGGCTCTGGTCGGATGCCGGCGTCCGTCGCGCCAACGCCGCCCGTCGGCGGGAGCAGCCCGCGGATCGCGACACCTTCGCGTGCCGGTTCTACGATCGACTGAACGAAGCGGTCGGGCACCACCAGGCCATCCGCCAGCTGACCTTCCGGGTCCTGGATGAGTTCGGCGATCTGGTGGTCGATACCGTGGTCTTCCTCAAGGTCGGCGAGGCCACCTTGCCGGCGAAGGTGGGCGGGGACGGGCTGGCCACCTTCCGGGTGCCGGCGGACGCGACCGAGGCCGTGCTCCAGATCGGCCGCGATCAGATCGACATCGACATCGCGCCGCTGCCACCGGTGACCACCGTGGCCGGTGTGCAGCAGCGGCTGTTCAACCTGGGTTTCCTGGCCGGCACGATCGACGGGTTGGCCGGCTCCCGGACCCGCGAGGCCATCATCGCCTTTCAGGAGGAGGTCAACGAGGACGGCGTGGCCATCCCGGTATCCGGCGACCCCGCCGATCCGGCGCTCCAGCGGGAACTGGTCCGTGCCCATGGCTCCTGAGGCCTGACATGGCGCCGTTCACCAACAGCACCGGCGAAACAAGCCCGGACGAGATCTTCGTCAACCTCCTTGTCCGTCCGGGGCCGGACAAGGATCATCGTACCCTGGTCCGGGTCGACTCGGGGAACTCCAAGCAGGGCGGGGTTCCGCTCAAGCCCGAAGAGTTTGCCCAGAAGGCAGCCACCATTGGGGCTCAGGGCCTCAACTTCGCCAGCCCGATCGTCACCTCGCGATCCCTCGATGCCAAGGTGTTCGATTCGATCACCAAGTCGTCGCACTCGATCCTGCTCATGGATGTCGGGCGGTGGGGTGGGCCGGCGCCGACCGGCAAGCCGCTCGGGGTCCGGCAGCGCGACTTCGGGGTGGTGGCCGGCACCCGGGCGGCGCTGTGCGAGTTCCAGCCCGTCGGGGCGACGATTCCGGCCGCGGAGTTCCTGATCCTCGATCCGGCGGGCAAGCCGATCGACCATCCGATCAACACCTTCCTCACCGAGATGCGGAAGGCTGGTGGGTCGGTGCGGATCATGCGGCACGACAATTCGACCAACCCCAACTCGCTGGGCAAGTGGGTCCAGGACACCACGACCGTCCACGTGATCCTTCCGGATCTCCACCTGCCGATCTGCACCTCGAAGCCGGCCAAGACCACGGATGACGGTCATCACATGGGCCGGTTCGAGTACCGAAAGAGCGCGGTTGGCGCGGTCGAAAAGACCCCCGACGATCACGGGATGGTCAAGCCGATCTTCGGCTCGGGGCCAGCCGAGCTGGGCAGTGGCGCGCTCCGCTGGTTCGACCGCTACCTGGCCGGCGACATCTTCGGCCATGCCGACGAGTCGGCGGCCGTCGATCTGATCAAGTTCCTCGACGTCATCGAAGCCATCAAGCTGCCGGCGCCCCTGTCGCTCCACTTCACCCAGCTGGGCGACCTCTACGACCTCTGGATCGGCCTCGACCGGTTCTTCTCCGAGCAGCCGACCCACAGCGTGGTCCTCCAGAACAACGGCGGCATCCTGGCGGGCGACTTCATCGACGAGTGGTGTCGTCGCACCGAGAAGGCGCTGATGCCGGCCAGCGGCGATCCGCGGAAGAACGTGGTGACCCGCCTGAACGCGCTGAGCCTGGGCAGCGCGATCCGCAGCTCCTGGCTCCATGGCAACCACGACGCCTACCTCGCGGCCCATACGGCCCAGAAGGTGGGGGGCGGCAACATGTTCGCGCCGAGAAAACCCCTGGTGTCCGAGGGTGGCACCCGGATCGAGCACGGCCAGCGGGGCGATCCCCAGAATCGCGATGGCGCGACCAGCGGACATTCGGGCACCAACCAGGTGTTCGCGTTTCCCGTCATTCGATCATTCGACCCGAATCGGCGTAACTTCTACTTCGCGCTGGCGGCGGTGACCTACGCCGAGGTGCCGGACTTCCACATCTTCGTCATGGGGCATACCCACAGCCCCTTCCTGACTCGGATGAAGCTGCGCATGCTGGAGTTGCCCCTGTGAGCACGCGTGACCACGTTGTGGCCGTGGGCGAGTACCTGGCGCTGATCGCGGCCCGGAGCGGCTTCCGAGACTATCGCGTCGTCTGGAACGACCCCGCCAACGGGGCGCTGAGGAAGAAGCGGACCAACCCCCAGAGCCTGGCGCCGGGCGATCTGGTCAAGGTGCCGGTGCTCGAGGAGCCGGCGTTTGCCCGTGCCACCGATCAGGTTCATCGGATCGTCGCCGCGGGGGGGCCGATCCTCCTTCACTTCCGGCTCGACGACCAGAGCCGGAAGCCGTTCGCGACGAGGGCGGGCAAGCTGACCGTCGGGGGGCGGAATACCACCGGGGCGTTCGTGGTCCGGGGCCCGATCGATCGGACCACCGGCGGCGACGGGGAGCTCGACGTCACCGTCGGGGGCGAGCCGGTCGAGGGCGAATTCGTGATCGCGCCGACGACCGCGGCCGACGGGTCGAGCGGCGCCACCTTCCGATTCCTGGTCGGCCAGCTCGAGCCGGTGGACACGCCGCGAGGGATGCGGGCTCGTCTCACCAACCTCGGCTACTTCGCCGGGGCCAGCGACGACGACGACGATCAACTGGCCTGGGCGTTCGAGGAGTTTCAGT
>JAEUJH010000273.1 GCA_016794825.1 Gemmatimonadota bacterium | reverse complement strand
TCGCGCGCCCGCGGACCAAGCATGGCCGTCACCCGGTCGAGCAGGTCGGTCACCGCCACCGGCACCCGCTCCACCGCCACCTGACCGGCTTCCATCCGGGAGAACTCGAGGACGTCGTTGACGATGCCGAGCAGAACGTCTCCCGCCTCGGCCGCCCGGACGGCGAGCTCCCGCTGCTCGGGCCGGAGTCCGCTGTCCACCAGCAACGTGGTCATCCCGAGGACCGCGTTGAGGGGCGTCCGGATCTCGTGGCTCATGTTGGCCAGGAACTCGGACTTGGCCCGCGCCGACGCGAGCGCGGCATCACGCGCCGCTCGGAGTTCCGCGGTCCGGCTCTCCACCGTGGCCTCGAGCCACTCCCGACTCCGGCCCCGCTCGATCAGATAGCCGAGCTGGATCCCCACGTCCCTCGTGAACTCGATCCACCGCTCGTCGAGAATCACCTCGTTGAGGCTGAACAGCTCCACCACCGCGGCGATCTCGCCCCCGAGCCCGACTGGAAAGGCGAGCCCGCCGACGACACCGAGCGCGCTGCCTTTTCGATTCCGGGGGAAGTTGGGATCGACCCGAACGTCTCGACTCACCACCGGGCCGCCGGTCGCGAGAACCCGACCCGGAAGCCCGACGCCCGATTCGAAGACCGTTCCCTCGCTCGCGGCCACCAGGGAAGCAAAGCGGTCCGGCACCGACAGGAACCAGATCGCGCTGCTGACCAGGACGTCGCCGCGGCGGAAGTAGACGTGCCCGACCGCGAATTCCCGCTGGCGGCCGATCAGTTCGAGGCACCGCTGCAGGCCAGCCTCGACCGAACTCGCGCTGTTGGCCTCGGCCGCGATCTGGCGGAGGAGATCGATGTAGGCTTGCCGTTCGTACAGCTCCCGCAGCCCAGCCTCGGCCGCCGCCTCCGCGGCCTGGCGCGCCCGGACCGCTCGATCGGCCCGCCGTTGCAGTCGCTCGAGACGAGTTGCCGGATCGGCGAGGGAACCGTCAGGAGCCATCGGGTCGGAACGACACCCGGATGAGACAGCGAGCGTCACCGCGGTGCATGCACTGAGGGTGTTCGATCGTCGCGACCTCGCGATAGTGGTCGGCCGCGCCCTCGATCAGGCCTTCCGCGAACGAGCACATCCGCCGATGCGAGCGGTAGCCGAGCGCGAGGATGTCGGGATCCGAGGTGTCGAAATCGAAATCGGGAACGTCGGCGCCCGGATGGAGCTTTCGAACCTCCGGGTGGATGATCTGATTGAGCGTCAGCAGGAACGGCCGCGTGGACCGATGGCCGGCAAAGAACGACCCGTGGGCCACGGCCAGGCGCGCCATCGCCTTCCGACCGAACCAGCGGATGACGTCGGGAGCCGGCAGGCCCAGACGGGCGGAGGCGGCGCCAACGATGGCGACCAGTTCACGGTCGGCATAGGTGCCGAGGGAAGTGTAGGCGCCGTCGGCGTCAGCGGCGGAAAGGAGGTCATCCCAGACGTCGGCACCGTACTCCGTGGTGACGACATCCTCCAGCAGATTGAAAACGATCCCCTTCACATTCTCACCCGGGTTCGACGCTCCCCCGGGTTATCGGCGCCGCTGCGGCACCCCTTGAGGCCCCAGATTCGGGCATGGGGCCAAATGGCTAGGTCCGCGCCGCAGTGATCTCGCCGCCGGCGTCGTTGCGGAGGTCGCGCCGGGCGCGCTTGACCTTCTGGACCAGCAGGATCGGGAAGGTGACCAGATCCATGAAGACGACGAAGCCGGTGCGGTGCCCGGCCCAGACGTCGAGAACGTAGCGCCAGCCGAGTCGATACCCCTTGGACGCCTTCGGCCCCAGCGCGCCGAGGCGCTCCCAGCCGGAGTGGACCAGCTCGAGCCGGGTCCCCGCCCCATCGGCCTGGAAGGTGAGTTCGACCTCCGTGGGCGTCTCCGGCTGCCGTCCGGGATGCCAGGTGAATCGGACCCGGCGCGGCGGATCCCATTCGAGCACGGTACCCCAGAGGAACCGCCGCCCATCGACGTGATCCTCGTAGATCCGCCCACCCACCTGGCCCTCGAACACGATGGTCTTGACCTTGTCGCCGCCGACGGAGTGGCTCTGGTACGGCCACCAGGTCGCGATCTCGGTGGTGAACCGGCGGAACGCCGCCTCGACGGCCCAGGGTACGGTGATGCTCCGACGAACCGGGGGAATGCTCATGAGCGGGGCTCCGGGGAACGGGCGTAGGCGCCGAGAACGTCGTCCCACATCGACTCGAGGTACCGCTTGAGGTCGGCGAGGCCGGCCGGCGTGGCCTGATAGAACCGCCTCGTGCCGTCCTGCCGATGGCCCACCAGCCGGGCCTGTCGGAGCACCCGGAGATGCTGGGACACGGCCGGCTGGCTGATGGCGGCCAGCCGCGCCAGCTCACCCACGGTGTGGGGCCGGCGCCGGAGGCGCTCGAACAGGCGGCGGCGGGTCGGATCCGCGAGGGCAACGAGGGTCGTTTGGTAAGTCATTGCTTATATAAGCTACAGCTTACGGTACCGTCGCGCCAGACCACCCGCCGGTCCCCCGGTTCCCGCCTAGAGCAACCGCACCAGCCAGTCGCCGACGAAGTACCCGACCGCCGCCACGCCGAGTCCGACCACGAACATGTCGAACCCACTCCGGAAAATGCCCCGCCCGGTAAACAGGCTCCGCGCCGCGCCGACTAGGAAGTGCGACGCCATCGAGATCCCGAACGAGGTCCAGATCGCCCAGGCCGAGGTACTGATCAGGAGCGGAGCCACCGGAATCAGCGCGCCGACCAGGGTCGCCGTCCCCGTCACCACCGCCTCCCGCATCGGCGTGCCGGCCGCCTCGCCGATGCCGAGTTCCTCCTGGACCTTCACGTCGAGGGCCCGATCCGGATCCGCCATCACCACCGCGGCCATCCGGGTGGCGTCCGCTTCGGGAATTCCCTTGGCCTGGTAGATGAGGGCCAGCTCCTCGCGCTCGAGTTCCGGCATCAGCCGGATCTCCTCGCGCTCCATCCCGATCTCGTATTCGTGGACCTCGCGCTCGCTCTTGGCGGCCAGGTACCCGCTCGACCCCATCGAGAGCGCGTCGGCCAGGGCCCCC